>NZ_JBXMTI010000013.1:0-58844 GCF_057083605.1 Candidatus Villigracilis sp.
TCAGCCGTATGGTTTTTGGTTTCCGTCTTCTCATACTCAACTCCGCAAAAGAAACTGTATGAGAAGTATAAGGTTGTCAAGCTGTCACGACTATGTTGAATTACTTTTCAAACACACCACTAGGCTCGAAGGCGACTGGTCATTCGCCAGCCATACAAGCCCACTCCCAGCAGAATCAACAAGTGGATGAGGTAACCCACACCGCCGAGGCTCAGCAAATTCGCCTGGCCCGCATAACGCACCAGTGCAGCCGTTGCAAAAGAACTCGAAGCGATATAAGAAATGACCATCACCCGCGAACGGCTCCAGTCATTCTCGCGGGCAGATTGAAGGTTAAGCGCTCCAAAGGATGCAAACCATGCAGAAAGAGCGCGGGCCGTGAGCGGAGTCAACTGCCAGGGCCAGAATCGTATCAAGACCTGCGGCGCAAAGAGGAGTCCGAGGCCAATTGCAACAGCAGCGATTCCATGGACGGTTAAAATGATACGAAACCAGGCTGGCAGGTTCGAGGTCCTCTCAGGGTCTACTCCGGGCATTCGCCCCTGAAGAATCGCAGCTGGTACAAGCTCAATTGAGAAAAGAACATAGATCGCCAGCCAGCTCCATGTCGCCATCCGAGTCAGCCAGTTCTCGCTGGTTAGATGAAGCTTATCGAGATGCAAAAGCGTGGCCGCCATGGTAACGAACATGAAGACCATCAGCCCCACGGCGGGAGCACGCACCTGCGCCCAGTCCGCTTGACGCGCGGCCAAGTAGCCGAAGGTCATCGTGCCAAAGTAGAATCCGCCCAGGGTGGTGGCGGTGAGCGAAGATTGGATCGTCCAGGCAAAATAAAGGTCTGTGTGTTCAGAAAATATGAAAAGTTGGACGCCTGCCACGAGGCTGAGATAAGTCCCCAGGCGAAACGAATTGCGAAACCAGGGATGGATCTGTTTAGCTTGCAATAGTCGCCTCCTGTGCAGATGCGTCGTCTACGGACATGGCGCAGTATCCACAAAAACTGAGCTTATTATATCCGCTCACGCATAGGATGTGCAGTTTTTTTCATTATGACCGAGTTCAATTCGCGTCCATCCTTTCTCACTTTTAGGCTCAGTCATAATAGCCGTCATACCCGCCAGATAAGGGTAAAAAATTGAGACAAAACAAGCTATTTGCTTGGAGATACTAGGTGGGGATGCTCTTTTTCCCAAAATCCCAGCCAACCTTAACATCCCTACTCAGAGGGAATCTTTGAAAGCAGCATATCCCTGTAATTTTGATGCGGCAATTCGTACTCACGCAGGGCACGCTCCAGGCCCATGATGCTCGCAGTGGTCCTGACGTGCACTTCATCACGCGGGTCAAATGGGATCTGGATCAGGTTCTCCTTAAATCGATCACAGGCTTCCTTCTGCAAATGTCCAAAATATGTGTTCAATGAGATTGGGTCAAGCTTGGCAAAATAACCGGGGCGGCGCGTGGTAACAACCATGTGCAAATTATGGACTTTGCTGTTCCATTGGGGCAGGTAGCCATACCGAAATGCTCCCTTATTTCCCAAGGCTTCATTGAACTGCTCGCAGGAGTAGGAAATTAATTTTCCAAGAGGCGATAGAACAAAAACCTCATCAGCTACCTCCAGCATTTTGCTTTTTACCAATAAATGATCTTCATCCCTCGCCAGTATTCCATCAATAATGCTTATGTAATTGCCCGTTGTAACACTAATAACTTGCACCTTTATACGTTTTAGCTTCTCTTCAGCAATGAGCTTGCGGAAATTTTCAATAGCCACATCCAGGTCTGTGATAGTCTCTGCACTCAAGACAGCCTCATATTGCGAGTTGGCAAAACCACTCAATATTCGGCAGCGGAAGAGAGTACGCATCATGTTATGGTCACTGATGCGGCCATGCCGAATTAAGTCGGATACCCCCGGCAGGTTGTTCGTGATGATTTTGAGTCTGCGGGCCTTGGTGCGGTCAAACTGAAAGGACGGGTGATTGCATAATTTGCTGAAAATGGGAAACACAGTCGAGCCCGCATCCAATATAAGGATGATGTGAAGGTTTTCGTTTTTATCGATCAGGCCGGCGACATGCTTCACGAATGTTTCAGCCAGTATCTCTTTTTCAGGGGAAAAGTGCGCCTTACGGCGGTCAAAAAGTGACGGGTCAGAAAAAGATGGCATGGGCATCATTTGCTGATACGGCATAAATGCATACTGTGGAGCGACCTTAAGCGTTTGTGTAATGATCGAGCGGCTGAATTCCGACATCTCATTCAGCATTTGCGATTGTTTTTGCTGAATGACCTTTGCGTTACCTTCGAATTCAATTTTCATTCGATGCAAACGCAAGGCATACCAGGATGTAATTGCCGTTGCAATTGTCGCTACCACGGTCAGGATTGTTTGAAATAGAGTCATATAAAACCCTTCCTTTTGCCTAGTGAAGAACGTTTTGTTTTCTGGATTAGTGTACAACTTTTTGCAGTCTCGTGTCAACACGCTATATAGATAAATACGATATTCAAAGTGATATAATCGCCCGCATTCAACGGAAAACTCTGTAAGTTGCAGCCCAGCCTTTTAAAAAAACGATAAAGATTGGATGGCATTCTATGAATATTGGCCGTTATGAAGTGATTAAGGAATTAGGCCAGGGCGGAATGGCAATTGTATATCTGGCGCGTGACCCTTATATGAAGCGCCAGGTGGCTGTAAAAGTTTTACCGCGTCAGTTCACTTTCGATCCACAATTTCGCGCGCGCTTCCAGCGTGAAGCCGAGATGATCGCGGCCCTCGAACATCCATCTATTGTCTCGGTCTATGATTTTGGGGAACATGAAGACCAGCCCTTTATTGTTATGCGCTACATGTCCGGTGGTACGCTTGCCGATCTTCTAAACAAGGGCGCGCTTGCCATCCCAGAGATCACTTCCATTTTTCAACAGGTTGGCTCTGGCTTGGATTATGCACACAGCCTAGGGATCATCCATCGTGATATCAAGCCGGGGAATATCCTGTTCGATGCCCAGGGTGGGGTCTGCTTGTCCGATTTCGGCATTGCCAAGATCGCAGAAGAAGCCGCGGCATCCACCAGAACAGGAACCATGGTCGGCACGCCCGAATATATGAGCCCCGAACAGGCCCGAGGCGAGAAAAACCTGGATCGGCGCTGTGATATTTATTCGCTGGGCGTTGTGCTGTTCGAGGCCCTCAGCGGAGAACGTCCCTTCGATGCAGATACACCCATGGGCGTGGCGGTGGCGCATCTCACCGCACCAGTTCCCAGCTTGTTGGAGCGCAATCCGAATTTGCCTCCCGCCTTTGAGTCGATCATCCGCAAGGCTTTGGATAAAGACCCCGCCAGACGTTATCAAACCGCCGGTGAATTGGCGCAAGCCATCAATACTATGCGAACGGGATCCGCGGCTGGAACGGTTCTTGAGCAAGCAGCGGGGACAGTGTTTGAACAAGCGCCTCTGGGAACAGTTGTGGAGCCGTACAATTACGTGGCCACGCCTCCCCCTCCGCTTCAATCTGCTCCTGATCAATATGCCGTTTCTTCGACCGCGCCTGTGGCGTCATTTCGACGCAAAAGCAATCTTCCTAAACTATTAGGTGCTTTCGGCGTCGCGGGGCTTTGCCTTTGCATCGGCTTGTTCGGTGGCTTTGCCTCCGGACTCATTCCCAATCCCTTCACCAATCCCATTGGCGGAGTATCTGAGGAAACTCCCATAGTAGCCGCTGCAACTGACGGCCCCGCCCCAACTCAATTTGCGCCGGTTGGCTTGAGCACGACTTACATCGAATACATATTGGATGCCTCTGGCAGTATGCTCCAACCTTTGGACGGAAAGACCCGCCTCGTCATTGCACAGGAAGTTTTAACCTCTCGCTTTCAATCGCTGCCCGACAATACACAAGTGGGATTAAGAGTCTATGGTCATCGTGTGCCATATCAGGGACGGGAAGCGGAAAGCTGCCAGGATATCGAACTTGTGGTGCCGATCCAGGCTGATGGAGCCCAGTTGATCATCGATTGGCTGCCGGACATGCAAGCCTTGGGCATGACGCCCATGTCTGAATCCATCAAGCAAGCCGCCAACGATTTCACCTTCGACCCTGACCGAAAGAATTTCATCGTGCTCATCAGCGACGGGGAGGAAACCTGTGGAGCAGAACCAGCCACAGTAGTGCAAAACTTGAAGGAGATCGGCATTGACTTCGCTATTCACGTCATCGGCTTGGACGTCAATGCACAGACTGCGGCTCAACTTAAACGGATATCAGATGCGGCTGGCGGCGTGTACTACGATGCCCGCAGTCAAGCAGAGTTGGATGCCGCCCTAAACAATATCAACCAGAGCATACTGCCTGTCGATGCACAGCCCACGCCACTAGTGGTAGCCAGCCCTACAGCGATACCAGAGCCTAATGCCGAGATTGCATCCGAAGGCAAAGTAGAAGCTTCGTCAATTTACGACTCCACTTACCCAGCGTCGCTGGGCATTGATGGCGATGTCACCACCTCCTGGTTCTCTGCCGGCCCCGATGCAGATGGCACTTCCACTTATGTATGGACAGGGGTTCAAGAAGACTTTATCGCCTCAATAGAATTGATCTCAAATGCCCAAAATGCCGTAGCTGAGATTCGCACCGGTTACGGTTTTGGAGAGGTGACAATTCAGGTGTACGATGCACAGGATAATCTGGTCTACGAAGAGAGTGTCGGCTTGGAAGGAACCCCCGACCCCGATATTCGCGTGACCCCCAACGTGG
Organism: Candidatus Villigracilis sp.; assembly: GCF_057083605.1. Classification (NCBI taxonomy): domain Bacteria; kingdom Bacillati; phylum Chloroflexota; class Anaerolineae; order Anaerolineales; family Candidatus Villigracilaceae; genus Candidatus Villigracilis; species Candidatus Villigracilis sp. The sequence continues at coordinate 4,769 of NZ_JBXMTI010000013.1, forward strand.
TTGGCCAATGGATCCGCTTTGTCTTCACAGGCAGCGAAGCCCTTGATTGTGGAGGCTTTGGTGAACTGCGAGTGAATGTCGCGAGATAAAGTTGTTTATTTCCGAGCAGTACCCTTCAAGCGCTCCCTCACCAACACCAGTGGATGCGTTGCACGAACCCCTGTTCCATGCTCTATCTGTAATCTGCAAGCCGCGCCGGTGGAGACGACCCCCTCCCAGCCTCCCCCAAATCCGACGGTACTTCTGTCGGATTTGGGGGAGGTGTCACGTAGTGACGGAGGGGGTGGGGTTGCCAATTCCCTTATCTTTTTCAACACCCCCAACTCCCCCACTTGCATCGAGAGTTCATAATGCTCGGCGTCATAACCAAAAGTCCCAGCCATACCACAGCAACCCGCATCGATTAAGTCAACATCAAATCCAAACCTTCGCAGCATCTCTAGTGTGGCTGATGTACCCGAGGGCAAGCCATCGTCCACAGGTCCCTCGGCGCGTTGATGGCAATGTGGGTGGAATGTGATTTTTGGAAGTGGAACTTGTCCTTGCGTATCGGACAGCACCCGCAGGGCAAGTGAGCTGTCCAACTCCAGAGCGCGCACAATAAACTCATCCATCAGCCAGACTCTCTTTGTAAGGGATTGAATCTCCGCGCGGCGACTCGGCAATAAGGCCATGTATTCATGCTTGAGGCAATACACCTCAGGCGGCTCGCACCCGACTACGCTCAAACCTGTTCCTGCATCAAGACGCTTTATCTCAGCTAAGACTTTTTCCGCGTGCCTGCGCGCTGCATCGATAAATCCCTTTGAAAGCAACGAAGCTCCTGCACCAATGACCGGTAAGACTTTTACTTCATATCCCAGCACATTCAAGATATCAAAAGCCGCCTGCTCTACTTCAGGTTCAAGATATCGCGAGAAGACATCTGATAAGAAGATGACTTGCTTATCGAGGTGTAGGTCGGATCGCCAATCCGACTTACGCCGAGCAAACACTGGAAATGCCCTCTTATCCGTTATCCCCATCACCTTCGCAATCAACCTGTGCGACCAATCCATTTTCATGAAGGCATTTGCCAATGACGCAACGGGCGACAGCCATTTCGCAACGACATGGAAATATCCAAACAGATAATCATGCAATGGTCTTCGATGCGTCTTGTAATATTCATTCATAAATTCGTATTTCAACTTCGGCATATCCACCCCGCTTGGGCATTCCGAAGTACAACCCTTGCAGGCCAAACATAAATCAAGCGATGCATATACATCTTCAACGTTTAACGTTGAACGTTCAACGTTTGGCTGATTAATCAACCCGCGCAGAAGATTCGCTCTACCCCTGGTTGAGTTCGCTTCCTCCCTCGTCGCCTGAAAAGACGGGCACATCACACCTGTATCCTTCCTGCACACGCCCTGACCATTACAATGCTCAATCGCACCAGCCAGCCCGCGCTCGTGTTCAAAATGAAGAGCAGAAGTCCAAGGCTGTGCGCGATAACCTTCGCCATAACGCAAATGCGAATCCATCGGCGGCGCATCCAACATCTTTTTAGGGTTCAATAAATTATGCGGGTCGGCGGCGAGTTTCAACATACGCATCGCTTCAGTCACTTCTGCGCCGTAAGTTTTTTCGATCCACTCACCCGCTACGATCCCATCTCCGTGTTCACTGCTCATTGATCCGCCCAGGCCCATCACCAACGCAAAGACCTGTTCACTGATGCTTCGCAACGCCCGCACACCTTCCCCGCTCTGCAAATTCAGGATCGGACGGATATGCAAACAGCCGCCTGATGCATGTGCATAAATTCCGCCTTCCGTTTTATGTTCCGCCAAAATCCTTTCGATCTCGCGCACGAATTCCCCTAGCCGTTCCACAGGCACCGCGCAATCTTCGATAAATGCCGCAGGTCTGGCAACTTGCGGGCGCGAATCCAAAATCCCCAACCCCATCTTGCGGATATTCCAGACTCGCGCTTGCTCTTCATTCGACTCTGCGATTGTTATCAAATTATTTTGTATTCGCCCTGAGCGAAGCGACCCTTCAGGGAAGCGAAGTCGAAGGGCCGCTTCTTTCAAAGCCGACGGTTGATCCCCACTAAATTCAATCACCAACACTGCGGCAGGGTCGCCAACCATCCATCCCATTTGCCTCGCATACGTCGGGACACTTCGAGCCAATTGCAGGATCATGCGTGGAACCAACTCAATTGCGCTGGGGTTGAACTCCAGTAATCGCGGAACATCATCACAGGCTGAGGCAATGCTTTCATAACTCAGCACACCCAAAATCGTATGCTTCGGCTTGTGAATTAGATTTACCTTCATGCGGCGGATGACGGCTAAAGTACCTTCAGAGCCAGCAAGCAAGGGAGCAAGAGAAAAAGATGAAGAGGGATATTCTCCCTCCCAGCGAGCAGGCCTGGTCGCAGAGTAAGGTAATAAATAATTCAGCCGATAGCCTGCGGAATTTCTCCATGACTTTGGGAAGTTGTGCTTTATTGACTCAGCATATTTTTCACGTATCTCAAAAGCCGCAGAAACGATATTGGAGAACCGTAATTGGGAACCCAAGAGTCGAGTATCCAAAATCGAATCATCGAATTTCGCCAAACTCCCATCACTCAAAATTACATCTGCTTCGGTCAAATGATCTGCGCTCATGCCATATAAGATCGAATGTGCGCCGGTAGCATTGTTACCGATCACTCCGCCCATCGTAGCGCGCTCCGCTGAAGCGGGGTCGGGGCCAAACATCAGTCCATGTTTAGCGGCAGCGCGATTAAGGGTGGAGAGTATCACCCCAGGTTCAACGATTGCAGAATGAGTTTCGGGATTAATTTCGATGATAGAATCGAGAAAGCGGGAACAATCCAGGATCAATGCTTCGCCGATTGCTTGTCCACCCAACGATGAGCCCGATCCGCGCGGCAGGATCGGGACCTTATATTTTGCCGCAAGCTCCACAGCAGATTGCAGGTCATCTTGCGTTTTTGGGATTCCCACACCCAGCGGCTCGATCTGGTACATGGATGCATCAGTGGAGTATAAAATTTTCGAAGCAGAGTCAAGCCGCAGGTCACCGGTGAAGCGCTTTCCAAGTTCATGCAGGAAATCGGGAGAAAGATTCATAACTTCTGTGGAAGGCTGGAGGCCTGGGTATTAAGCTGTTTCAGTGTTGAGTAAAGTAAATAAATAAACAAGCACAAATGAAACGCGCTCAATCCCTGCAAAATGGAAAGGCTCGTGGGCCTGACAAGCCGTATCATATAGGCATACAAGAATACACCATACATTAATGAACCACCCAATAGAACAGCCAGCATGACCCGATTGAAATATGCAGAACCCCCAACCCATCCAAGACAGGCAATGATAATGAACGGATAAAAGTGGTAAAGATATCTCTCGTGGACTCCGGTGAGAGTCAGGTTAAAGCTCAAGTTTACAAGCGCCAGATAAACAAAAAGCAGAAGAATGGCGTTTAAATCAAAACGAGTCATCTCGCGTGAGTATTGAGCCCATATACATTTTGCAAAAATGAAAAATAAAAATGAATTGACTACGAGGAAGAGGAATATCCCAGCCGAGTAGGGGATAATTGAAACCAGTGTTTTGGAGCCAAGCTGGATGGGCAAAGCTAAACGTGACGAACCCAGCAAGTCTTTTGCAAAAAAGACCCAAATGTTCATACCCACATAGGAAATTTTGTCGCCGTGACTGCTCCCTGTGGCAAGAATGTATTGCAGATGTGAAATATATGGTTCTTTTAGAATGAGATTCGCGTCTATGCTAAGAATGGGTGTAGCAAATATTAAGGACGCGACAAGGATGGATATAGCAAGCCTGACCATTTTGCGTGAATACAGGATCATATTCGCCAGCAATATCAACCCCAAGGCAACCACGCTGAAATAAATCAATTGTTTGGTTAGAAGCATAAAAGATAGAAGCAGGGTGGCAAGTGAAACGAAAAGATAGTATTGACTTTTCGGTCTTTCACTCGCATTGAACCAGATGAGCAGGATAAAAAACGCCAGGATCAGGAACTGCCCCATGCCGTCTATCTGCCCCCAGATGGAAGAACCAAACCAGGATGACGGAAGCAGGCCGATAATACCAGCCCACAGCGGGGCATTTTTAACTTGCACTTTTAGCAGGATAAACCAGATCGCCAGGATATTCAGCGCATCCACAATCGCAAGGAAATATCGAAAGCGGCTGCCGAGGTGTGTGAAGTCTTCAATGTTGATCCAGCTCATCAGGCCCGCTGAGAGCAGGGTACCGAGAAACGGATAATTACACCTCTCGCAATTGACATAGACACTGTGCCAGCCCAAATCCCATGCCTGAGACCAGTCCCGGAAATCGTCAACATCGCTCGTATGAAAGAAATCTGGAAATAACTTGATGATAAGGAATGGCAGAAGAATGGCCAAAAGAACAACCAGCCATTGCGAGAATGGAATGAGTTTTTTTATGAATTTCACGGCACTAGCGCGGAAGTCTGGCATGGGAGGCCTATGAGTGCGAATATGCAAAGGGATTCGTAACCTTCCAATCCAGGCGGACGGCGGAGTGGAACATAAGGATAAAAAGCAGCGCAAGATTGAATAGGTGTACTGCCAGAAGAATGGAGGGTATACCGTCATAAGCAAGGGGAAATGCAATGTAAGTCAAAATCCCGTAGAGAATTATCAGGGCTATGTCAAAAGTATCTTCAGTCACCAGTAATATAAAGGGCAGCACCCACAAAATCCACTGGGGGGAAAATATTCGTGAAAAAAGGACAAAACCTCCCACCACCAGGATCCACCACCTGGCAAGTTTCTCAAAAGAATCGATCCTAAATAAGAATGATATGGCAGATGCAAGCAGTTGCAAACCCAAAAAGATCCATCCAATTGTCTTCTCAGAAAAGATGTTCATCATGGATTCAGTCATCACCAGATTTGGCAAAGACGCCGGTTCAGAAGCACGGTTCGCATGGAAGGTGTATGGAAGAAACAGCGCGTCTAATCCTCCAGCAATATAAGTAGGCAGGGCAATTAATAAGATCGTCAGGCAAAACACGGCTACAGGCTTCCAGGGTATTTTTTTGTCAACGAACCAGGCATACACCACAAATGATGGCATCAATAAGATAGCATACCACTTCGTCATGGTGGCAACCGCCAGGAGCAGGGCTGCAATAGACCATTTTTTTTGTTGGATGAAAAAGAGAGCCAACAGGCACAGAAAGGCGGGCAGAATATCAAAACGGTTGAACTGAAAATACAATGGGCCGGGCAGAAATAAAAGCAGGGCAAGCCATCTTTTCTTTTCCTTCATAAATTCCAACAAAAGAAAAGTTGCGTAGCCAGTGATGAGCATAATCAGCCTGAAAGCTCTAAAGTAGACTTCTCTCGCCATGCTTGGGCGAAGCTGATCAGCACCGAACTGATGAACCCATCCAAAGATATAGGTTGCCACCTGCGGATATTCACTTCGCACATCAACGTAAGGTTGAGTGCCTGCGGGAAACCATTTCCCATTGTTATAGTAAGTCCGCAAATCCCAAATGTCTACAAAGTAGCGCACGTTCGAGTTAAAGTTTTCTTCACAATACTTCCACACCACTCCCCAAAACAGAATAAGGAAGAGGGCCAACAGAGTTTTACGCAAATGCTGCATTTAATTACTTTGTCTTTGCTTGGCTTGCTACAGCAGCGGCCTTCTTTGCTGCTTCAGCCGGGTCACCGAGATAATAGTTTTTAATCGGCTTGAGGTCTTTATCCAATTCATAGACCAGCGGCAACCCGGTTGGGATGTTCAACTCAGTAATATCAGCCTCAGAGATATTATCGAGATATTTGACCAATGCGCGGATGGAATTTCCGTGTGCAACCACAAGCACACGTTTCCCCGATTTGATCTCAGGTGCAAGCGTGGAATGCCAATAAGGCAGGACCCGCTCCAGCGTAATCTTAAGCGACTCGGTGGCTGGCAGTTGTTCGGGAGTCAATGAAGCGTAACGTCGGTCAAATTTCGGGTGGCGTTCATCGGTCAATTCCAATTCAGGAGGTGGAACATCATAAGAACGCCGCCAGATTTTCACTTGCACCTCACCAAACTTTGCGGCTGTTTCAGCCTTGTTCAAACCTTGCAATGAACCATAATGTCTTTCATTCAACTGCCAGGCGCGGATGACGGGAATCCAATCCAGATCCATTACATCTTGAATGATTCCCAGGGTTTTGATGGCGCGCTTCAAAACGGAAGTATAGGCGATATCGAAATCATACCCGTCTTTGCGCAACAACTCGCCAGCTTCGATTGCCTCGGCTTTACCCAATTCGGTCAAGTCAACATCGGTCCAGCCTGTAAAACGATTTTCAAGATTCCATGTGCTTTGTCCGTGACGGACGAGAACAAGTTTATACATAAAAAATTCTCCTGAGTGTTATATTGCAAACGCTGAAATTATAGCCCAACTCCATTCCTCATAGTAAAATCAAGCCATGTCCAACAACGATGATGTCACCCCCGTCCGCCAGCAATATTTGGATATCAAACGTGAGTATCCCGATACGATCGTTTTTTTTCGTCTCGGCGATTTTTATGAAACCTTTGATGAAGACGCCGAGATCACGGCCCGCGAACTCGATATTGTTTTAACTTCGCGGCCGGTTGGCGGTGGTTCGCGTGTGCCGCTCGCAGGCATTCCCTATCATGCCGTCGAAAATTATCTGGCGCGTCTCATCGAAAAAGGGTATCACGTTGCCATCTGCGAACAAGTCGGCGATCAGCCTGCCAAGGGAATTTTTCCACGCAAGGTTGTTCGCGTGGTGACACCAGGAACAGTGACCGAACCTGGACTCTTGCCTGGGGATGCAAATAACTACCTCGCCTCCGTGATATTGGATTCGTCCGCTTCCTCCGCAGGGTCAACTGCTTCTGTTTCTTATACAGACGTCACCACTGGAGAATTCGCCGTCACCGAACTTCCGCTCGAAGCCTTGCGCGCTGAGCTGACAAGATTACACCCCGCTGAAATTATTTATCCTGATAATCAAACGTTGCCAGATGGAATCATAGGGCATCTCACGGCTCTGCAAAGTTGGAAATATGAAGCGGGAAAATGTAATGAAACTTTGCTTACGCAATTCAAGTCGTCCACTCTGGACGGATTTGGATTAAAGCCAAACAGCCTTTCCGTCCGTGCGGCAGGGGCAATTGTGCAATATCTCAAAGAGACTCAGCCCGATGCATTGAACCTACTCAATTCATTACGCTCCTATAGCCTCAATGAATTTATGACTCTGGATGCATCGACACGCCGCAACCTCGAATTGAACGAAACCCTACGCGGCGAACGCAAAGGCTCATTATTGGGAACACTTGATTACACTATTACCCCTATGGGTAAACGACTCATTCATCAATGGGTCAGCCAGCCATTATTGCATGTGGAAAAGATACAAGTACGCCAAAACGGTGTTGAATATTTTGTTCAGCAAGGCATGATCCGTGCCGAATTGCGCGACGCCTTGAAACCTTTGTCAGACTTGGAGCGCCTCGTCAACCGCGTTATCGCGGGTCAGGCGCAGCCTCGCGATCTGGTTGCAATGCGAAATACGTTAGGGCAATTGCCGACGATCAAGGAAGTGATCGGTAGACAGTCATCAGTGGTCAGTGGACAGTGGGCAGTTTGCGAGGAACAATTAGAGCTTCTACAAAATTCTATCGATGATGACCCGCCTGCCACATTGCAAAACACGGGCATCATCCGAGCAGGCTATTCGCAGGAATTGGATTCGGTCATTGAAGCATCCAAACATGCCCGCGATTGGATCGCGAATCTCGAAGCGGTTGAAAGGGAAAAGACAGGCATCAAAACTCTCAAGGTGGGCTACAACAAAGTCTTTGGCTATTACATTGAAATATCACGCGGCGCGGCAGATAAGGCCCCCGAGTCGTACATCCGCAAGCAGACATTGGTCAACGCCGAGCGCTTCATCACGCCAGAGATGAAGGAATACGAAACGCTGGTGCTGAATGCCGAAGAACGCATCCGCGAGATCGAGTTGAGGTTGTTCAAAGATATCTGCACGGAGTTGGCGAAGTCTGCGCATACATTACTATCCACTGCAAGGGCGCTGGCAGAACTCGATGTATTATCCGCTTTGGGCGAGGCGGCAGCTCTCGGAGACTACACCAAGCCTCAGGTCCACGAAGGAAGCGAATTAGCGATCCATGAGGGCCGTCATCCCGTTGTCGAACAGCTATTGAAGTCAGATAGATACGTCCCCAATGATGTCATTTTTGAAAAAGGCGAAATCGTGCGGGTCATCACCGGACCAAACATGGCGGGCAAATCCACTTATCTGCGACAAGCAGCCCTCATCGTATTGATGGCTCAGATGGGCTCATTCGTTCCCGCCGCCTCCGCAAAGATCGGCCTTGTAGATCGCATCTTTACCCGCATTGGTGCGCAGGATGAAATTCACGCTGGGCAATCCACCTTCATGGTGGAGATGGTGGAAGCCGCGAACATTTTGCATCACGCAACGTCACGCTCTTTGTTGATCTTGGATGAGATCGGACGCGGTACATCAACATATGATGGACTTTCGATTGCCTGGGGTATCATCGAATATATTCACAATCATCCGCAGTTACGCGCGAAGACTCTATTCGCCACACATTATCACGAACTCACACAACTTGCAGAGTTGCTGCCAGGCATCCGCAATTACAACGTGGCAGTCAGCGAAGCGGATAATAAAGTTGTCTTCCTGCACAAGATCATCGCGGGCGGCGCAGACCGTTCATATGGTATTCATGTTGCGCAATTGGCAGGCTTGCCTTCGCCTGTTGTTCAGCGAGCTAATGAGATCATGGCTGAGCTGGAAAAAACATCGGGGCGTGCTGTAAGGATTAATCCGCAGGCCGCACAACAAGCTGCGTTGTTTCCTGAAACCAGTCCGCTTTTGGATGAGCTAAAGGGAATGGATGTGAATTCACTCTCCCCCATAGAAGCATTGAACAAATTGTTTGAGTGGCAGAAGAAATTTACAAAGTAAACATTGAAAACAGATCGCGTCAGCTTTGCCCTCGTATTTTTCTTAACGCTCATCGGCCTGACGGTTCGTATCTCCGCGCCGTTATCTGCATCCTTTCCTCTTAATGATGGTGGTCTGTTCTACAAGATGATCCTAGACCTACAAGCCAATCACTTTGTGTTGCCGTTGCACACCACCTACAACAACGCCAACATTCCCTTTGCTTATCCCCCACTTGCATTTTATCTTTATGGCTTAATCTCGAGTCTGGGGCGCCTTCCTGCTCTCAAGTTGATGCAACTCCTGCCGTCCATAGTGAGTGCATTAACCATTCCTGCATTCTATTTGCTAGCGAAAGAAATGCTCGATTCTAAGGCACAGGTTGCACTTGCATTGCTAGCTTTCGCATTTGTTCCGCGTGCATTTGATTGGCTGATCATGGGTGGAGGCATGACCCGATCATTAGGTTTGTTATTTGCACTACTTGCCATGCGTCAGGCCTACATTTTATTTGCCCCAGCTTCGAACCGTGCAGTTCTAATCATGATCTTTCTCGGCGCATTGGTCGTATACACACATCCTGAGGCAACAACTCATACGGTCATTAGTGCAATCTTTTTTTATCTGTGGAAAGACCGCACTTCAAAAGGCCTGGCAAGGGCAGCGCTCGTTGCAATCGGCATTTTGGTTATCACTGCACCCTGGTGGTTAACAGTTGTTTCAAGGCACGGATTTGACCCTTTCCAGGCAGCAGCGTCTGCCGCAAAACAAAATAGTTACAACACCCTGGTAGGTATCTTGATTTTGTTCCGCTTCGATTTCACCGATGAGCCGTATATGACACTCATCACAGTCTTGGGGTTAATAGGCTTGTTCATCCTGCTGGCACGGAGAAAGTTTTTCGTCCCTCTCTGGTTTTTGATGATGCACATGCTGGAGCCGCGCGGTGGATCGCTCTTCATGATGATACCCATGGCGATGTTCGCAGGCATCGGCTTGGATCAAGCCATCCTTCCAGCGCTACGCGGACTCAGTGCTGAGAATGCTCCAAGTTACGAGAAGTCGACGAGGGAAGAAGATTGGATCTTTAGACTTCTTGATGAACGATATGTCAAAATTTTCCTCATTACACTATTCATTTACATTAGCCTGTCAGCCTTCAGCGTCGCATCAAATATCAATCGACAGTTGACACTAACCAAGTCAGATCTGGATGCTTTTGCGTGGGTAAAGGAAAATACGCCGCCCGATAGTCAATTTGTCCTTATAACGCAAGGATTGCCTCTGAACGATTCATCCTCGGAATGGTTTCCTGCAATAACAGAACGAACAAGTGCCGCTACAATATTCGGTTATGAGTGGGTCAATGATGGGAACTTTGGCGCGCGAGTGGAAGCCTATCAGAAATTACAATCATGCGCAACGCGGGATGTTATTTGCCTGAATCAATGGGCACGGGAATCCAATACAGATATATCTTATGTCTATTTACGAAGAACCCGAGGAGCAACAACCCTGCACACGTCGCTGGATGTGCCTCTAAGCAATTCCGAGGAATATAAAAAAGTGTACGACACAGCGGAAATTACTATCTTCTTGAAGAAGTAATCCGACTTTATGAACTTTCGCGCGCCGATTTCGAATTTCTATCAGTGCCACAACCTCATGTCTCATGAGGATTTAGGGCGAAAGAACAGCCTAGTTTATGGCTTCAGCAAGGAATGGATCAATATCTCGTTGGTTGAGTAAATAGCATCGTATTCGATTGCCTGGTCAAGCGAGGAAGCCAGATTTTCATCCACGCCCGATCTTCGAAGGACAATATATTGATGATCCAACCCTGTCCGCGCGGACCATTTCGCTATACAGTCAGCCGATGCACATTTCTGTACATCGGCCAAATCCCTATATCTCTCATAAAATTTGGGGCCCAAAAGCCACTTAAAGCCTTGGATCGTTGTTTGGCTTCGCCTTTCTGTCAACGCGGAAAACCATTCCGCAAATGGGTCGACTTCCGGGCTTTGCACACCAGTTATTGGAAGAAAACGACTCTGCGGTGGCGTATTTTGTTGAATCCAAGCCATCGCGTCTCGGTCAGCAACTGAGAGGCTGGTATTGATCAACTTGAATCCGAATAAGCTGGACTCAACAAATAAATAGACCATAATTAGAAGAAAGATTATGTTCAGCCATCCACGTTCATTAAATTCAGGTTTTTGGGATGAAGGGTTGCTTTTCCGTAAAGAATCAACCAGAGCAGGGACTATGTCAACAAGGGCAAGCGCTATTAACATACAAAATGGATAGAACGCAATGCTTGGCACACTACGCGGCTCCACAAAGTATGGAAGGATGAACCATATGATCAGAAAATATTTCCTTTTCCACAAACCCCAAAGAATACCGGCGACACGCAAGGTGACTAGAAACAGAAACATCCGCCTGGGATTTAGCAGATTGCTCTTAATCGTAACTGGCACGTATATCATTTTCACGAGCTTTGTTTTGAGCCCGCTGAGGGTGATTCCAGCGAAGTAGACGATTCCATCACCTTGAAATTTATGTTATGCGCCCAAAATTGGTTTAACGGATATTATCATTTCCTCTTAATTTTTTCCCCAGGATAATTGTGCTAATCTAGCCTGTCAAAGTGATCGTTGGAGTTGTTTAAGACTGATCTAGGTAGATGGTGATTATGCCTCAATGGTCGAGAAGGTCTCCAAAATATTGGCTGGATCTTGGAAATCGCTTTGCGCTCGGACGCTGCGAAAGGATTTGTTGTTTTGCCGCTACGCTGGGTGGTGGAGCGTACCCTGGTTGGCTGGGGCGATATCGCTGTCTGGTTCGCGACTTTGAACATGTCACTACTTCAAGCAAAACCGTTGTTTATATCGCAAGCATTCGCCATATCTTACAGAGACCATTATGACTTTCCCAAGGATTTATTCCATCAACTTAAAAGTTCTGTTATGATTGTATTATCAATTCTGGAAACATGTACCAGCATTATGTAACCTCAAATGATAATTGTGCATTCCAGCCAATACACTATATGAAGACAGGCTAAAGAAACGATGAAAACAGTCATCCTTGCCGGCGGATTAGGTACACGTCTAGCTGAAGAAACTGAAATTAAGCCAAAGCCATTGGTCGAAATTGGCGAACGGCCAATTTTATGGCATATCATGAAACATTATGCCAGCTCTGGCTTCAAAGAATTTGTGATTGCCTTGGGGTACAAAGGCGATTTGATCAAAAGATTTTTCCTGGATCAAGCCGCATTACACGGCAACTTGACCATCGAGATGCAAACAGGCAGGACGGTAATGCGGAATCAGATGCATGAAGATTGGATCGTGCATTTGGCGGACGCCGGCTTGGATAGCAACACAGGCGGAAGGCTTGGCCGCTTGCGAGAGTATATTGGTAATGAACCCTTTATGCTAACTTATGGGGACGGCGTATCGAATGTTGACCTGAGAGCCCTGCTTGCACTGCACCAAAAATGCCATCGAACCGTTACCATCACTGCAGTGCGACCGCCGGCACGATTTGGTGGATTGATCTTTGAGGGTGATCTGATCTCGGAATTCACTGAGAAGCCACAAATCGGCGAGGGCTGGATCAATGGGGGTTTTATGGTAATGGAACCAAAAGTATTCGAATATGTTTCATCAGACTCAACAAGTTTGGAGACAAACATACTAGAGAGACTTGCAAAAGAGGGGCAGTTGGCCGCATACCGTCATGATGATTTCTGGCAATGTATGGACACCTTGCGGGATAAACGTCAACTTGAGAGTTTATGGAATACTGGAAGTGCACCATGGAAGACATGGGCATAATGGATACTTCTTTCTGGATTGACCGCCCCACATTCGTCACCGGAGCCACCGGACTCGTTGGCTCATGGCTCGTGAAGCGCCTTGTAGAATCAGGTGCAGATGTGGTCTGCCTCGTGCGTGATTGGATCCCGCAAAGCGAGTTGGTCCGTACAGGATTGCTTGAGCGCATGAAGGTTGTACGTGGGGATATTCGCGATCAAACGGTTTTGGAGCGCATCCTCGGAGAATATGAGATAGATACGGTCTTTCACCTCGCTGCGCAAACCATCGTAACCATTGCCAACCGCAACCCAATCTCGACCTTTGAAACGAACATTGCTGGCACCTGGAATCTGATGGAGGCCTCCCGCCGCAGCCCAAAGATCAAGCAAATCGTTGTAGCCTCTTCAGATAAAGCGTACGGCGACCAGGCGAACCTCCCCTATAGCGAAGAGACTCCGCTTCAGGGCCAACATCCATATGACGTTAGCAAATCCTGTGCCGACCTGATCGCAAAGACATATGCAGTCAGCTATGACTTGCCCATTGTCATCACGCGTTGCGGAAATTTCTATGGCGGAGGAGATTTGAATTGGAACCGCATCGTTCCCGGTACGATCCGGTCAATCTTGCGCGGTCAAAATCCCGTAATTCGCTCGGATGGCAAATATGTCCGCGATTATTTTTATGTAGAAGATGGTGCAGCAGCATATATGTTATTGGCCGAACAGCTTGCAAAACGCCCCGAACTTAAGGGGAGGGCCTTTAATTTCTCAAATGAAATCCAATTAACCGTGACTGAGATCGTTGAAAAAATATTGACATTGATGGGAAGCAACCTGCAATCCGAGAACCGCAACGAGGTTAGCAATGAAATCCTCCACCAATACCTAAGCGCAAAAAAAGCAAGGACGGAATTGCACTGGAAGCCTTTGTTCAACATCGAGCAGGGATTGAAACAAACCATTGACTGGTACAAGGATTTTTTTGGAGTGAAATAATGTTCGCCTGTCGTTCTTGTGAGAATACAAATCTTTTCCCCATTCTGTCGTTGGGGCAGACTCCCCTCGCGAATGCGCTTCTGACCCGCGACCAGTTAGCCCAACCTGAGGAAAGATTTCCCCTTAATCTAGTTTTCTGTCCACGCTGCACGCTTGTGCAGATCACCGAAACGGTGTCGCCTGAAAAATTGTTCCGCGAATATTTCTATTTTTCTTCGTTCTCTGATACGATTTTGCAAAATGCAAATATGCTTACCAACAAATTGATCTCTCGCTGCAAATTAAATAAGGACAGCCTTGTTGTGGAAATCGCCAGCAACGATGGATACTTACTAAAGAATTACAAGGACAATGGAGTTCCTGTACTTGGAATCGAGCCTGCGCTTAATATCATGCACGTCGCTGAACAGCGCGGCATCCCTACAATCGGCGAATTCTTCAACGTTGCGCTTGCGGAAGAGCTACGTGATCAGAGTAAAAAAGCGGATGTTATCCATGCCAATAATGTTGTGGCACACGTTGCTGATCTACATGGGGTCGCAAAAGGCATATCCATCCTGTTACAACCGGATGGTGTGGCGATCATCGAAAATCACTACGTCAAAGATATGATGGATCATAGAGAGTTTGATTCGATCTATCATGAGCATTTGTGTTATTACTCGGCGACCTCCTTCCGTAATTTGTTCGCACAATATGGGCTGACACTTGTGGATGTGGAACGCCTGCCTGTCCACGGTGGCTCATTGCGCGTTTATTTCCAGCCCACCAGTGGCACACGCTCACTTGAAAAAGAAGGCGGGATACGCGTAGCTAACTTGTTGAGGGAAGAATCCGACTGGGGTGTCCACCAATTTTCGTTCTATCAAAACTTTAGCGAAAAAGTGGATCACTTGCGCGTTGAGATACTGGCGCTTTTGAAAAAAATCAAAGCCGAGGGAAAACACATCGCTGTCTATGGTGCTTCTGCCAAAAGCACGACGCTGTTAAATTATTGCGGCATTGGCGCTGAGGTGTTGGACTACGTTGTTGATCGCAGCACGGTCAAGCAGGGGCATTACACACCCGGCACGCATCTGCCCATTTACGCGCCAGAAAAACTGTTGGAAACCCAGCCCGACTACGTATTATTGTTAACCTGGAATTTCGCAGAAGAAATCCTCTCTCAACAGGAGGAATACAGACGGCGCGGTGGTAGGTTCATTATCCCCATCCCTGAGTTGAAGGTTGTTTGATGATCTTCATCGAAACCAAACTTAACGGTGCGTTTATTATAGATATCAGACCTCGCGAAGACGAACGAGGTTTCTTCGCGAGGTCGTGGTGCGAGGATGAATTCAAGCAGCATGGATTGAATCCTCGCCTTGTTCAATGCAATATTTCATTCAACAAAAAACGTGGTACATTGCGCGGCATGCACTATCAAATTGCGCCGTTTGCAGAGGCAAAAGTTATCCGCTGCACAATGGGTGCGATTTACGATGTTATCATCGACCTGCGTCCCGATTCTCCAACTTTTAAACAATGGACATCTGTGGAGTTGACTGCCGAGAACCGCCGCGCCTTATACGTCCCCGAAGATTTCGCCCATGGATTTCAAACATTGTCGGATAAGACAGAAGTGTTTTACCAAATGACCGAATTTTATCACCCTGAATGCGCACGCGGTGTGAGATGGGACGATGCTGCGTTTGGGGTCGAGTGGATCAGCCAACCACGCATCATCTCTCGTCAAGATAAAGAATATGCGGATTTTCTAAAGTGAGAAAAATCCTTGTTACCGGCGCTTCAGGATTTATTGGGCGTCATTGCCTACCCTTTCTGATTGAAAAGGATTACGAAGTTCATGCCCTTTCATTGAAGCCTTTGCAAGGTTTTAAGAAAGATATTATCTGGCATAGCCAAAATCTTCTGGATAACGAGAAAACTCAACATCTTGTTGAAAGCATTCAGCCAAGTCATTGTTTGCATCTGGCATGGTATACCGAGCCGGGTAAATATTGGACTTCTCCAGAAAATCTTCGCTGGGCAGCTTCAAGCATTTCACTACTTTATTCCTTTCACCAGAATGGCGGAGAAAGGTTTGTGGGCGCAGGTACTTGTGCGGAATATGATTGGCGTTACGGGCATTGTTCAGAGATGACGACCCCCCTTGAGCCAGCTACATTATACGGAACTTGTAAAAACGTCGTTCAAAAAACACTAGCATCCTTTTCAGAGAATACCTCTTTGAGTAGCGCCTGGGGAAGAATATTCTTCCTATATGGCCCCCATGAACACCCTGCCAGATTGGTGCCCGTAGTAGTGAATTCATTGCTGCGCAATGAGCCAGCGCTTTGTTCACACGGCAATCAAGTGCGTGATTACATGCACGTGAGTGACGCGGCAAATGCCTTTGTGAATTTATTAGACAGCAACATAAGAGGGTCTGTTAATATAGCATCGGGAACACCCATTCTTATCAAAGACATTATTGACGCAATTGCAAAGCAGTTGAGCGGATTTGGCAAATTAAGATTAGGCGCCTTGCCTCCTAAAAATGAACCTGCGTTGCTGACAGCAGACGTTTCGCGATTACGGAACGAGGTGGGTTATGTCTCCGAATTCAATCTTGAATCAGGCCTAGAACAAACTATAGATTGGTGGAAGAGAACACAAGTGGAGAAAGATTCATGAATTTTCAGTGTCCAATTTGTGGAATGTTTTCCGCAAGCGTGTTTCTGAGTCGTGAGAGCGTTCCTGTACATCAAAACTTACTATTCGAAAAAGAGCACGACGCAGTCAAGATCGCGCGGGGAACATTAAGCATATCCATCTGCCACAATTGCGGATTTGTCTTCAACGCAGACTTTGATGCATCGCTTCTGTCCTACGACGAAAAATATGAAAATACGCAAAGTTATTCGTCTGTTTTCGAAGAATACCTGGATGACAGCGTAGATTATCTCATTAACCAAAGGGGCGTCAAGAATCGTCGTATCATAGAAGTGGGTTGTGGAAAAGGGCATTTTCTGCAGAAACTGATCGAACGCGGGGATAATTCAGGGGTCGGTTTTGACCCCAGTTATATAGGCCCTCTGGAAAAATTAGATGGCAGGTTACAATTTAAGAGGGAGTTTTACGATGAATCCTCCGCCGACTTGGTTGCTGATATTGTCATATGCAGACATGTGATCGAACATATTGGAAGTCCACTCGACATGTTAAGAACGATCCAGCGCGCTTTAGTCAACTCGCCTCAAGCTCAGGTCTTTTTTGAAACCCCAGATGTTGAATGGATATTAAAAAATCAAGTGGTGTGGGACTTTTTTTATGAGCATTGCACTTATTTTAGTGGCCCGTCAATTCGATTGGCTTTTGAAAAATCTGGTTTTCTTGTAGAGAACATTAAGACTATTTTTGGAAATCAATATTTTTGGGTTGAGGCTCGTCCCACGCTGAAGTCAGCGCCCCTCCATCTAAATATTAAACAGGTGGCCGCCCTAACTGACCTTTCAGATAAATTTTCAGAGGCAAATGCCAGATTAATATCTATATGGAAAAACAGACTGATTGAGATGCGCAGCCAGGGAAATATTACCGTTTGGGGAGCTGGTGCAAAAGGTGTAACATTCGCCAATTTATTCGACCCAAAACGGGAAATAATTTCGTGCATGATAGACATTAATCCTCAAAAACAAAATAAATTTCTCCCGGGCACCGGACATCCTATTTTGAATTACCACACCTTGATACAAAACAATATAAAGTCGGTCGTGATCTTAAACCCCAACTATCGCCAAGAAATAGAAAGTTTGTTAAAAGAAACCAAGGCAAAAGATGTAGAAATTTTTGAGTTTACATCAGGAGATAATAATGAAAATAGTTATTGATACAGAAGCGCAAAATATAAAAACAGAATCTCAAGCCGGGGAGAATACAATGGGCTTATTCACCAAGGAGGCCTTTGAATTGATATCGAGGTTATGGGTAAAGACGGGTTGGAACCAAAGATATCAATATACATTCACATGGCTTGGGCGCCCTATAATTCAACTCCCTGAAGACATGCTGCGAATTCAAGAGGTTGTTTACATGCTGAAACCAGATGTAATCATTGAAACAGGCATCGCTCATGGAGGTTCCTTAATTTTTTGGGCAAGCCTGTGCAAGATCATCGGGAAGGGGCGTATCATTGGAATTGACATTGAGATCCGTCCGCACAATCGCCAATCCATCGAAGCTCATGAATTATTTCCATGGATCACTTTAATCGAAGGTAGTTCAACAGACTTAGAGATTGTTCAAAAAGTAAAATCCATGATCAATCCCGGTGATCTTGTGTTGGTTATTCTTGATTCCAACCATACCAAACAACATGTGCTGGCCGAGCTGGAAGCCTATCACGAAATAGTAACTCCAGGCTCATATCTGGTTGCTACAGACGGGATCATGCAGGACCTATACGACGTCCCACGGGGCAATCCAGAGTGGATTAGCGACAACCCATCAGCAGCGGCATTTGAATTTACGAAAAATCATCACGATTTTGTTATAGAACAGCCAACTTGGGCCTTTAACGAAAGCGAACTTGATAAAAACATTACGCATTGGCCAAATGCCTGGCTTCGTCGAATAAAATAAGAAAATGCAATGCCGATCTCTTTGGCAGTATTTTCTCTTAAATCCTTTCAAGTCTATGCTCAAGAAAGTTGAACTATGAAAAAGGACGTCCCTACAGTTAGCATCGGTATGCCGGTATTTAATGGAGAAAAATTTCTGCGGCGGGCGTTAGATGCCTTGTTAACTCAAAAATTCACCGATTTCGAGCTGATAATTTCAGATAATGCTTCAACCGATGAAACCGAAGAAATCTGCAGAGAATATGCATCGCAGGATGATCGCATCAAATATATTCGCCAAGTGAATAATTTAGGAAGTCACAGAAATTTCAATTTTGTCCTGCAAGAATCCCGGGGCGAATATTTCATGTGGGCAGCGGACGATGACCAATGGGATCAGGAATACGTTCAAACCATGGTACTTGCCTTGCAAAAAGATCACAGTGCAGTTGGCGCTTACACGCCCTATCAGTTTATTGAGGAAGAAACAAAAGAATTCTACGGAAATATTTGGAAGCCCAATTACACAAGTGATTATGCAATCCTCAGGTTAATTAAATTTTCATGGTACTATGACGACAAATGTATTTACGGCTTAATGCGCAAAAAGTGCTTAGATGATGACCAATTCATCAAGTTCAGGCCATGGGGGTGGATCAACGCAAACACCCCGTATAACATTGTCTATCCAATGCTTTACTTCCTACTTTCCAAAGGCAACTTCTTACTGGTTGGCGAAAAACCATTGTGGATCAAGAGCGCAACCACCAAGCCCAGACACAATATTCCATCCCTATCCAAACCAGTGTTTGGTTACTTTGCGCACATCATCCGAAAAATTAATCTGGTATTCCGAAGTATCCACTATATTCACCTTGCCTCCAAATCAGTCTTACTGGCATGCTTGATAATGCCGTTTTTACTGGCACGTTTTCTATATGACTGCATTACTCCCATATATGCTGCTGTTTATACTTGGATGTCAGGAAAAAAAATCAACCAGCTTTCACCGCATGAAATATGGCGGCTCGGAGTGCGTTAAAGGTCAATGGTATAAGGCGCGCGGTTCATCTCCAACGAGATTCGCCTGAAATATGGTTCCATTGGATGAATCATTTATCGCTGCCCGTTCTCTCCACTGTTTCTTTAATTTGCTGAATTTGAAAGTCTATCTTCTCAAGAAGTTTGCGATTGACCGAGATTAAATCTGCGATCAGACCGGTTATCACTAAAAAGCCTCCCAAACTGATAAGGATCGCTGAAAGAATCAAGGATTGAATATGTCCACTGCCGCCAGAGACGGTATAGTAATATAAAAAGCGAATTCCTATTAGAGTGCCTAGAAAAAAACAAATCGATCCGGGGATCGCAAAAAATGTAAAGGG
The DNA here is from genome assembly GCF_057083605.1 of Candidatus Villigracilis sp. NCBI lineage: Bacteria > Bacillati > Chloroflexota > Anaerolineae > Anaerolineales > Candidatus Villigracilaceae > Candidatus Villigracilis > Candidatus Villigracilis sp. Next base: position 24,626 of record NZ_JBXMTI010000013.1, read on the forward strand.
CTGATAGGTCATGAATATGCGTACGATGGTCAGCGATGATTTTTTCAGATAATCCGGGATGCTTTTGATCAACCTGGATTGACGCAACTGTTCATTAATTCTTATGGGCACATCCATGATCGCCATGTCCTTTTGCCCGGCTTGGATGATGGTCTCCAAGGTATAAGTATACCCATTGAACACGTGCATTTCCATGGCCGCCTTGCGGCTGAACGCCCGAAAACCGCTAGTGGTGTCGCGGATCTTGGTTCTGCTCACTTTTCGCACAAACCAGCTCCCTAGGGTTTGGAGAACTTTTTTGAAGGGTGAAAAGTGGGAGATAGAAGCGATAGGACGACTGCCGATGACAATATCGGCGGTCCCTTCAAGGATGGGATTAATTAATTTCAAAATATCGCCGGCATAGTATTGATTATCAGCATCGGTATTGACAATGACATCGGCATGTAATTCCAGACAGGTCTGCAGGCCCGTCATAAATGCCTGAGCCAATCCTCGATTTTTTGTGTGTCGAACCACATGGTTTACTCCGTATTCCCTTGCTATTTGCGCAGTCTGATCCGTGCTGCCATCATCAATGATCAACCACTCTATGTTGGAAATACCAGGGAGTTCGCGGGGTAATTCAGCAAGGGCGACGGGAAGAGACGCCTCCTCGTTGTAGCATGGGATTTGAATGATTAATTTGGTCATGATACCTGCCAGTGTGAGGTCTAGTTTTATTCGCTGAGATTTGGATTGGCTTCTATTTAGACGATAATAATATGGAAAAAAGTTGGCTTAACCCAACTGGGATAATTATCCTTGGAAAGCGTTGCGGTGCTTTAATCGAGTTTGCATAAATTAAAATTACAAGGTCAAGTCCATTTTGTCAAGCTTTTCCTGCCGGCGGGGGCAGGTCGTCCTTCTGTTCTCCAGTTTTTACTGGTCAATCCAACATCTGTTTTCCCAAAATGATCGTACTGATCGCGCCTAACAATAAAATAGCGAAAGTAGACACTAAACGATCCAATCCTACAGCAACCACGCTTACACCCATGTCAAATCCTAATATAGAGGCAATTGCCCCGACAATTACCTCTCTTATTCCCAAGTCGCCTGGAGCAATGCTGACCAACTGAGATAGGACAGTCGCACTTGAAAATATGATAGTTTGAGTTAGATCCGCCTTTTGTGAAAGCATATGAAATGCCAGCTGATACTTAATTGCGGATAAAAAAAGCAAAATTACCTGTAATCCAATGATTTGTAACAAAAAAGCCGGATTTTTGGTAATTATTACCCACCCCTCGACCGCCTCATCAATCCATTTACGAATTCGATCTGGTATTCCTATTCTATGCAGTGGCAGCCAAAACACACAAAAACAAGACAGCATTAAGGCAAATCCAAATAATAGTACAGGCGAAACTGCAATTTTTTTAAATAAGACCCAATACAGAAGTATTATGATGCCAACACATCCGCTTGTGCCAATAAAACAAAAAAACAAGGCCAATGATACGCTAAAAAATTTTGCGTAAGGAACGCCATATTTTTGTTTCAAATAAAATCCTTTGGATATTATTCCGCCTGAAACTGGTAGCTGGTTCGCCAGGGTCGAGGCCGCTGTAATAAGAAAAACATCCCAATAGGAAATCGCAGCAACCCCCATACTCCTGAAAATGTAGATATTCATGATGCTATTAATGAACGGAAAAGTCAGGGATAGACCCAAAAGAACAAGCACCCGCATTGTGGATATGCGTAACAGACGGTCATATTCGCCGGCATTGACGTAAAGATAATATAAAAAAGCGGCGAGCATTCCAATCGTTAAAAGCACAAGCATTGCCGACCGCCAATATGAAGATTTCACAGATTCGCCCACACCGTCTCCTTCTTTTGCTGCCTAAAAAATCTATAAGTAGATCGAAATTTGTCCCTCCATGTCCATTTATTCAAATTCCAACAAAATCATATCTTTTGTTTCAAACACATTTTCAATTTTTCTTCCACAGGCGGCAACCATTTTCGTAAACGATCCTGCATTGCCCCGTCCAGCTAGCACAAACCTGACACTATATTTGCCCAATAAAGCGCACCATTTTTCAAGAGGAATAGACAGGTCCAGCAAACGAATGGCGTTACTATCATCCATTCTCTCATGAATCTCCCCAACCGAAAGGAAATAATTGTGTGGATTGTATTCTTTTTCCTCCCGAAAAGAAATCAGGTCTGAATGGGCTGACGCTCCAGGCAGCAGTTGAGTGTCCCAATAATCCAGGGCGATCGCAGTTGTTGGTTGTGCAGTATTCCGATCTATGTATGTGCCAACCTGGGCTATCTGACTGTAATGATCCAACACCTCAAAATAAGGCTTCACACGCGGAGAGACGGTCACAATCAGCATGATCGCCATGAACACCAGAGAGACAATAATCCCTGAGAATACTCCGGTTGTTCTCCCAGTTCGATACATATAGGATCGTATAAGTTTTCCAAAAACGGGACCAACCATCAAACGATCTATGAGTATCTTGAAAACCAGTACACCCGCCAAACCGAGCGGCGAGAACCAGGAGGCGCGCGAGATCAAGCGCGCAGATACAAAGTAGCCCAAAATCCAGCCAGTGTATGGAATGGTTGCAAATGCAACCAGAATCACACAGGTTAGGACATACCAATATAAAGGGCCCTCCTTCAATTTGATGACAGCTAAAACTGCTGCGGTCAAAGCCAGAAAAACGGGAAACAGCCTGAAGACTTGAAAAGCTGAATATATGCTGCTTTCAGGCGAAATGTCAAAAAACTTCAAAACTTCAGGGTTGAGGCCGTAAAACACGTCACCTACCACGTGGGTGTATCTCTCGATCTGGAATGAGACACGGGCACTTTGGGCATCGAATGGGATCATAGGGTGAAAGAGATACCCATATAATCTAATGAACACATAAGGAAGCAACAAGATCACGCAAATAAGCCCCACTTGGCATATTTCACGCCAGCCTATCCTTTTTGCCAGCCAAGAAAAAGTCACCAAACCAGCGGCGATAAAACATGAAAAAAACAAAATGGCCGGGTGAGTTAAAGTAAGACCAAGCCCACACATAAACGCCAGCACAATATACTTTTGCGATGGAACTTGCAGGAATTTCAAAATGAAGAAAAAGAACGGCGGAGCAATAAGAAAAACAGCAGAAACTTTGTCTTCGATCATGTTCAAGAAAAACCAGAAGCCAACCGGCCACTGTTCGCCAATCATCCACACATAAAGAAGAACTTGAATTAAAACAGAAAACCCGGCTGCTCTACGAGACAATCCCAAAGCACATGCGAACCAATAGGCAGTCATCACGGCGATCGGCACAAGAAATAGTTCGAGATAATTGCTGTAAATCAATAATCCCGGTACCCCACTTAAATCAGAAAGCAGCGCTTGTCTCATTGGATAGAGAGCAAGCCAGTATCTTTCATGTTCGACAAAATTTTCGTAATGTACAATGTTATTAAATCCCAAATGTGTGGAATACTGCCAGTTCGTTGCATAACCCGCATCCGTGACATCGTCAATAAAGAACAGGAATTCATTGAATGTCATTGCCGTAGACACGATCAATGCTAGCAACAGGGGGATATTCTCAAAAACATTTCGGAAAAGTTCGCCAATATGCTCTTTACGAATCGCAGAACCCGGCTTGAAATAAGCCAAAAGGGCCAACTCCATCAGCCCAGCCAACATGAACAAGTTCTTTACCAACACAAAAGAAAACCCCAAAAGGCGTCCGGCCATACCGATCAATGCAATGATCGTTACAGACAGCCCAAAACCAATGGGAAGAATTTCCCACAGGTCCACGAGTGGGTCGTTCTGGCGTAAAAGAATATAAAGCAGCGCGCCCGGCAGAATGAGCATCCCAAGTGCGACCCCGAGTTTTAGCATATCCACAAAAAATATAAAGTAGAGATTGTCATTAAATATAAACGTCCTCCCCCAAGGGAGAAGCCACAACGCGATCCATGCAACCCCCCAAAAAACAAAAGGGGGGGCGGTTACATTATATTTTTTTATCAAATCCATGCGGACTCCTTGTAGGTAAAATATTACTCCTGCATAAAATTGCAGCTTCTATCTACAGACTCAGTAACATCCTGTAATCCGGCAAACAAATTGTGTCCTTGCGTAAAATAATGGAAGTTTTCAAGTAAGGGCATTTCTGCCTCAAAATACTCATTAAAAATAATGCGAAACAAATTAACAGGTGTCAAATTTGGCGGAATTGTATCATGCGATTTGCCGGGCAAATAATATGCGCCAAAAATCGAGAAGCGCTCTCGAAGGCAGGCGGTCTCGGAGGATAGGAACGAATAATATAGGGCAGAACCATGATCTGCCTGCAAAATGATGATCGGCGGCGTTTTTGATTCGCGCAGGATCGTATCAATCACAGAGCGCAGTTGCGAATTAAGGAATTCAATGTGGGCTATATACCCCAGGCGCTCTTCCTCTAGTGACAATCCGCGCGGAGCGAAGGTGAAATCTTCGCTGGAGTCAATTGGACTTCCATCTGCAGCAAACACGAAGGGAGGGTGTGGCAAAATCACATGAGCAAAAACAAACTTTGGGCCCTCAATGTGCGGAATTTTTTTAAGATTTTCAAGAATATTCAAAATATAACGGCGATGCACCTCATTGGACATAACAGGCGCAACATCTTGAAGAGGAGACAAAAGGGACTTGAGGGGAGTGGTCATAGCAATGCGATTCTCATATCCAGTAAATCGAATTGGGTATGGCTTCAAATATATGTCTACAGCTGGGTTATCCGTAATATCCCAATCGCTAGCAAAAGACACACTTTGATATCCCACGGACTCCAACGATTCACGAACACGGCTATGCTGCATTACTGGTTTGGTGGGCCACCAAAAGATAACATCCTCCATGCCTGGCGAGATCGTATCCCAATACTGCATATCCAAGGTAGATGAGACCGATAAAGCCGTCCTCGGGTAATTCGAGCGAGTATTCTCTGGAACAGTAAATCCAAGTCCTTCAAGATAAACGATAAACTCGGAATTATCATAATGATATATTTCCTCTAAAATGTCAGCACGTGGATATGCGTCCAAAATAAGGTAATAAATATCAGGTTTAAAAGCTAAATCCCCTGTATCCAGAGGGACGATATTTGAACTAGAACGCCCGGCCATGGCTTTATAATATGAAAAGGGAATGGAACTAAGATCAGAAAAAAGCTTGATTACTTGCAGAGCCACAATGAAAAAGCTTGCAAAAGTCAACGAGAATGAGATTTGAGAAACAAGAAATCGCCGTTTGGTCAGCATGAGATAAGGAAACCATGGAAAAATTACAAGGGCCACAAACACGCTTGTAACCAAAAAATGTGGGGGTTGAAAAAACAGACCAAGAACCACAATGCTCATTAAGATTCCGCCCCATTCCCAACTCCCAGCAAGCTTGATCGCCAAGGGATAAAACAGCAAAAGGGCAAACGACAATATCAAAACTGGGCGAACAATCCCAATTGGCGTGGATTCCCGGAATGCTTGAAAATAAATAAAAAGCAGGGAAACGAGCATAAACAAAAAGGGGTGGATATTTAGTAATATTTTTCTCATCAGCCATAACCTCCAAGAAAAAGAGACCCGATGAAGTCGGGTCTCTTCATTTCCAGATTTTGCAGGCTACTTCTTCTTACTCTTCTTCTCAGGCTTCACTTCTTCAACCATCGAGGGTGCGGGGGCTTTCGAGCGGATAACCGCCCAAGCAAGTACACCGAGCAAGGCGATGCCTACAATCCAAACGGCATACAAAGCAGGGCCGGTTGCGTTCTGATATTGCACAACGATCGGGGCGATGATCACAGCTACCAGATTCACTACTTTGATCATTGGGTTCAGTGCGGGGCCAGCGGTATCTTTGAAAGGATCACCGACGGTATCGCCTACCACACCAGCTTTGTGACGTTCAGAACCCTTGCCGCGATTATTCTTCGGGTCTTTGGGTTCATCTTCGATCAGCTTCTTGGCATTGTCCCATGCGCCACCGGAGTTGTTGAGGAAAACGGCCAACAACTGACCCGAGACAATGATGCCCGCCAGGAATCCGCCGAGCGCTTCCACTTGCAAGAACAGACCAACGACAATCGGGGTTACAACACCGAGCAAAGCCAGGGACACCAATTCCTTTTGCGCGGCAGTTGTGGAGATAGCCACAGCCTGTCTGTAATCAGGTTTAACTTTACCTTCAAGCACCCCTAATCTAAATTGGCGGCGGACTTCCATCACGATCAACGAGGCTGCACGTGCCACAGCTTGAATGGCGAATGAGGAGAATAACCATGGCAAAGCACCACCGATCAACATACCGACGAAGACCTGCGGAATATCTACGCGGATGCCAAGCGCCTGGATCTGCGATTCAACCGGGATGCCGAGGCTGTTTTGTGCACGAGATACATCCACCAGGAATGAGCCAAAGAGCGATACTGCCGCAATGACTGCTGAACCGATGGCGACACCTTTTGTAATTGCCTTGGTGGTGTTACCTACTGCATCGAGGTCAGCCATAATCTGTTGAGCATCCTTGGTGGCTTTATCTGTTTTGCCAGACCAGGCCATCTCACCGATGCCGTTGGCATTGTCAGAGATGGGGCCGAATGAGTCCATCGCTACATTGTTGCCAGTAAGGGTCAACATGCCAATACCGGTCATTGCCACACCATACAAAATAAAGGTTGCCTTTGCTACACCTTCAACACCAGGGATGGAGCCGAAAATGATAATGGATGCAATAATGGTCAAAGCAATCACCAGCACAGACCACACCGAAGACTCGAAGCCAACCGAAACACCATTAAGGATAAGCGTTGCGGGACCAGTATCTGCGGCTTTTTTGATATCGTTTACAGGCGCGGCTTCGGTGCCTGTAAAATACTCGGTCAGGCGGTCGATCACGATAGCCAGCAACACGCCAACACCTACAGCAGTGGGCAAGCGCCACCAACCACCCCATTCTGCCATGGCAGGGCTATTCAAATAGAAGAAACCAGCAATGAAGAACAACGCGGCAGAGATCACAGCCGAGGTCAGAAAACCACTAAAGATTGCTTTCATAGCGTCAGCGGCCTTGCCAGTCTTGCCAGCTTTTACAAAGTAGGTGCCGATAATAGACGAGAGCACACCGATACCGCGAACCATCAACGGGAAGATGATCCACTCAAGGCGGTCAGTAATGTGCCAGAGAGCAAGGCCAAGAATAAGTCCAGAAACGATCGTCACTTCGTAGGATTCGAAAATGTCAGCGGCCATACCAGCGCAGTCGCCGACGTTATCCCCAACGAGGTCAGCGATCACAGCAGGATTTCTCGGATCATCCTCAGGGATGCCTGCCTCTACTTTACCAACCAGGTCAGCGCCGACGTCTGCTGCCTTCGTGAAAATACCACCACCCACGCGCATGAATAACGCGAGCAAAGTACCGCCGAAACCGAAACCAAGGAGGGCATCAGGAGCGGCAATACCAAGGATGATAAAGATGATCGTTCCGCCGAGCAGACCAAGACCATCGGTGAGCATACCTGTGATGGTTCCAGCGCGATACGCGATACGAAGTGCTTCACCAAACGATCTCTTTGATGCCGAGGCTACACGTACATTGGCTTCCACAGCCATACGCATGCCAAGCTGACCAACTGTGAGCGAGAAAAATGCACCCATCACGAAGGCCAGGCCGCGCGCAATACCGATCCAAAACTGGAGCTGAGAATCGCTCATGCCTTGGAATCGCTCCTGAGCCTCAGGAGTGGGTGGAACAACGTATACAGAGAGGAACAAAGCAACGGTCAAAATAGCGATCAACGGCAAAATGGAACGGAACTGCTTTTGCAAATAAGCGTTCGCACCGTCCTTGATCGCATTCCAAACTTCCTGCATTTTTTCGGTGCCTTTGTCTTCGCGCAGGATTTGGTTACGAAGGAAGATCGCATACAACAGACCGATGATGGCAATGCCAAAAACGACCCAGATTGCAACCGCCTCCAATGAGGTAAGTCCTTGCATATAGTACATGTGAGGTATTCCTCCAAGGGGAATAAAATAAAATGTAGGCTTCCGCCTAATAGTTCACAGGGATTTTACAGGTGCAAATAGAATGTGTCAAGAAAGATGAGCGCGAATTAATCTACTTAACCCATAAGTTGACAATGACCACCAAACCTGATAATATTTGGCAAGATTATTCGTACGCACCTAAAAGGAGAAAAACATGCTCCAAGAAATTGATACCCAACTTTTCACATTAACACCCGCAGCCAGCCAAGCTGTTAGAGATATTCTTGAACAACGCAACCTTGAAGGCTATGCTCTGCGTGTTTATGTCGCGAGCGGCGGTTGCTGTGGCGTAAACTTTGGCATGGCATTGGATAATAACTTCCGGGATGTGGACACAACTTTTGAAGCCGACGGCGTTAAAGTGGTTGTGGATGAAGTTTCCATTGATTACCTGCGCGATGCGACTGTTGATTTCGTGAACGATCCTCAACACGGGCAAGGCTTTGCTGTGAACAGCCCCAACGCCAAGAGCGCTCATTCTCACGGCGAGGGCGGATGCGCCTGCGGTAGTGACGGGGGCGGCTGCGGTGGTGGTTCCTGTAGTTGCAATAACTAACTCAAATAGTACCCAACAAAAAACGCCTTTTGAAAGGCGTTTTTTGTTGGGTAAATTATGAATGCATACCACTTTGTTGAAGTGATTCACCAATTTCAACTATGACGGCGGCTCGGCTTCAGGCCACGTTCCATCATAAAATTTCTTTACATACTCCCGTAAAACTTCAAAATCCACCTGCCATACGAAAGTGTTGCCCAGCACCGGGTCTTGAACGCGTGTTCCAGTGAAGAGCCCATCAGGAAAAGTCGCCATTTCTACATTTTGAGGTTCAAGCAATGCGGCCAGACAAAGCAGAGGGCCGATCTCTGCCGGGCCAAGGTCAGTTTGCAGTGAGCCTTTGAAAGCCTCAATAAGCTCCGGTAAACCCAGCAATGCAGCGGGGGTTAGAAGTTTGGAGACCAATGCTTGTAAGATCAAATCCTGTGTGTGGCTACGCTGAAGATCACCTTCCGGGCGCAAACGTGCCAGGATCATCGTACGGTTGCCATCCAGATGTTGGCTCCCGACAGGAAAATACTTGCTATTATCAGTTGAGCCTTTTGCGCGGCCATCTACTGCATACGGGAGGTCGATATCAATTCCACCGACTGCATCCACCACTTTGACAAAAGTTTGTAAGTTAACTGCCGCATAATGATCTACATGGGCGCCAAAGTTTTGCTCCATGGTCAATGCAAGCAGGCCGGGTCCTTCTCCGGGGCCATCGTAATAACCAAATGTGGAGTTTCCATAAAGATAAGCCTGGTTGAGTTTCCCATGTGTTATCCCTCCATGGTCTGAAATACCTGGAATCTCAACGTATAGGTCTCGCTGGAAAGGCAGAAGTTTAATACCGGGGTTAACAAAATCCACCCGTACAATACGGATTGAATCAGCCAACCCAGCCGAATAACTATTGCTGCGGGCATCGCTTCCAACCAATAAGATGAACATGACTTTCGGTCCACCGCAAACAGGAGCGGCCTCAGTTGGTGAAGGAGTAACCAGCAAAAATTGCGGCGGCAAAGATGGTGTGGCCCTAGGTGTTTCAGTCACTGCTACCATCTGAAAACCAGCATATCCGATTGCAGGCAACACACACAACAATAAGATGCCAATCGCGATAATGATGTAAATGGAATTACGATTTTTGGTTAACATGTTATTCCTTCCAATGGATTGCTAACGCCCGAACATATCCTTTAGCACAGGATTGATCGCGTCCCAATTTGGGGCTAGTACTTGCGCTCCGCCTGCCGTTTGAAATGGAGTTATCATATCAGGGGTGATCGTGCGACTATCCAGCCCTGTTAGGGGTACTCGCAACAAAGTCATGATCAGACGCGGCCATTGCCAAATTGGAATATTTGTATCAATTATACGAGCTAACGATAGAAGAAAATCGGGTATCTGGGGAAGGTTTGATATATTAAAAATCTTATTAAAGATAGCGACTAACAGAATTTGACCGCGCTGCATTCGTCCAAAATCACTACTCGTTGCCCTTTCGCGCACAAATGCAAGCGTCTCCATACCGTTAAGGTGATGGATGCCCGGGCTATAACCACCCATAAATGTTTCTAAATTGATATCAACCCCGCCAAGCGCATCAATAGCTTCCACCAGGCCTGCCATATGGATCAATATATAATATGAAACATTCACATCAAAATTTACTTGTATCGTCTCCATTGCCGCTTTGGTTCCTGAACCCGCCTTGTTTGCTTCAGCAAAAAAGTATGCTGTGTTAATTCTCTGCTCCCCCACTCCGGGAACATCCACCCATAAGTCACGTGGAATAGAAAGTAGACCCATATAAGGTTTCAAGGGCACGATAGTCGCCAATACAATACTATCTGTCCTGCCTAAATTTCCTCTCTCAGGTGAATCATCTGTGCCAAGCAGTAATATATTCGTTCGGAAAGGGGCAAAGAAGTAGACGAGGATCAACAGAAGCACAAACAAAAGCGTTTGGCGTGTGCGTTTGTTTATACTTCGATTATGAGGGCTACTGGGGATAACACGGATTTGTTGGAGGGTATCCAGCGAATGCATAGGCTGGGTATGTTCCATGTCAATTAATCTGCGACTCAAATGTTTTCATATCTCTAAGTATTTTTACCGCTATCGTCCACGCAGGAAAGAAATCAAAGTTCCAAACCCCCCAATAAAGCCCAGTCCCACTATTAACAAGCCCATTGGCACGCGGCCAACCGCGGAATCATCATCAGGAAAAGAGGCAATGACTAAAGGCGCTGGCGGAGTAAATGTTGGCAAACGTGTGGGTGTGACTGGTGCAATAAATGCCGCTGCAAGGGTTGGGTCGATGGTTGGCGTTGATGCTGGTGTAGGTGTGGGAGGCGATTTTACTTCTGCTAGTTGGCCATTCTTAATGATAGTTACATAAGGGCCATACACCCAAGCCACAGAATCCGGTACTCCGGGATAATATATCTGAATCCAGTTTTGGTCTTCGGAAATGCCATAGGCGGGAACTTCCTGCCCTTTTAATAGCACTCCAACGGCAGGATAAAGATATGAGCTCGGGCCTGAATAAACACTGACTATGTCAATATCCAGATTTACGGCAATGATCATACCGGAAGGGGTTCCAGTAACTGTCGGAATTGAGCCTGTAGGCTGTTGAGCATGAACCAAGAATTGAACCGGGGAATAAATTGCCGCACCTGATCCCGCCAATATCAATACGATGAAAATAAAAAATCTAGCCCTATGGGAAACTGTCATCTTTACCGGCGAACAAAGGAGAGAGGCAAACCGATCAACCCTAATATTGCAAAGGCAATAATGATCGTGCCCATCGGAACAGATGACCTGGATTCTGTTGCAGGAGATGTCTCGTCCAAAGATGGGGTTACGGCTGGCGGTGGTGTGAAAGTTGGCAGACGAGTATTGGTCGGCACAATATTGAATTGCGCTGCCAGCGTTGGGTCAATGGTGGCTGTAGGAGGCGGCACAGGCGTTGGGGGCGGTTCTACGACCTGTAACGTGCCTGGAGGAGAAACTTGCACAAGCGGAGAATACACCCAGCCTTTATTATTGGGCGCACCTGGAAATTCGATCTGTATCCAATCGCCTCCCTCTGACCTGCCCAAAGCAGGCGCAACGGAACCGGTCAACAAGATGCCGACAACTGGGTAAATAGATGAACTTGGACCCATTCGCACATTGATCTGAGGTTCTTCGGTCACCACGGTAATAAATATACCGGTTGAGGCGGGCGGAGTATCTGTCGGTTGCTGAGCCAACACAACGGTCCAGGTGGAACCGAAAAATGTCGCATGCAAAAGCAAGGCAGTGAGAAAAATCAGCAAGATGGATTGAAACTTGATATTCTTCATTTCGTATTACTATTATCGCTTCTCTCATAAATGAGTAAATGTCTGGATGGAAATTACGAACAAGTATTAAACATCTGGTGTAGTACATTCTGCGATACTATGTAAAGGAGAATCGCAAAGACGATTATAATCGACTCCATGGACCGAAAAATCTTTCACGGAAATATCAAGCCTGTAGATATTGCGCAGGCACTTCTGGGCGAATTCAACCAGGGTAATTTACGCGCGCAAACAATCGGGCAAAGCGACAAGATGATCGTGCAGGTAAGCTCCCGCCCGGATGCGATGTCTGGCGGAAAAACTGCCTTGACAGTGGCGATTCAAAAAATGGAAGACGGTATCATCGTGGAATTGGGGGAGCAGGCTTGGTTGGGAGTGGCGGCAAGCCTGGGTGCCAGCGCGCTTGCGGCTATTCGGAATCCTTTCAGCCTGCTGGGGCGGCTGGACGATATCGCCCAGGATATTGAGCATTTGCAGCTTGGAGAGAATATCTGGCAGGTAATTACAAAAACTGTCCGAACCAGCGGGGCATCCACAGAGCTTTCAGACAAACTTAAACGCCTGATCTGCGAGTACTGCCACACAGCCAACCTTGTCGGCGATTCGTCCTGTATTTCCTGTGGTGCGCCGCTCGGAAATGTACAACCGCATACCTGTAAAAAATGTGGATTTGTAGTAAAGGTCAGTGACAGAGTCTGCCCCAACTGCAAGCAAGCACTGTAAGCATTGAAGATGGTTGGCGATTCAGTCGATTATCTTTGGCCTTGCAGAAATATCATCCACATCCTATAATGACTTCCTGAAGTTGTAAGCCATGAATTTAAGAGAACTCGAAGCCCGTCTTCAAGCGCTAATCGAAGTGGATTTGCTGAACATATTACCCGGGAAAAAAGTGGAGGACATGATCGTCCAAAAACTGGCGGCAGCAATTCAACTCAATACCATGTCCATGGATGATGGTTCAATGATCGCGCCAAACATCTATACCCTGGTCATGCACCCATCCACCTCGGCAAACTGGCAAAACCCGCAGTTACTTACAGTATTGTTACACTCGATCACAACCGTGGCGCAGGAGGCGGGATTTAGGTTTACAATATCGCCTACAATCACCATTTCAACTGACGAAAAAATTCCATTAAATGATGCTCAGATCGTGGCATCACATCGGATCGAATCTATGGCAGACACAAACGCAACCCCATTGGACACTGGAAACCTTGAAGACAGCAGCAAAATGCCTGAAAATGCATTTTTGATCGTGGAGGGAGTAAAGGTATTTCCTCTCGTATTGCCTGTTGTTAATATCGGTCGCAGATTGGACAATCAATTGATCATCGACGACCCGCGTGTATCACGCAACCATGCACAGTTACGCACTATCAAGGGCCGCTACGTTGTCTTTGATCTGAATTCAACCGGGGGGACCTTTGTAAACGGTCAGCGAACCAGCCAGACTGTGCTCTACCCCGGGGATGTAATTTCGCTGGCAGGCGTTGCGCTGATTTTCGGACAGGACAACCCGCCTCCCCGTCCCGACCTGAAAGATACAGCCCCGCTTCATAGCGCCGCCGCAGACCGACCCACAGCACATCTAAAAGAACACTCCACGGCAAAACTCAGGAAAAAATGAGTGGTTCCATTGTATTGGCTTTGCGGCTAATCACAGCATTGGCATTGTTTGGTTTTCTGGGATGGGCACTGGTCTTTCTATACCGCGAAGTAAATAGGCAGGGACTCTCACTGGCTGGCCGCAGAGTGCCAGGGATCAGTATCTCGGTCCGTTATGAACGCGGAGACCCATCTCTAAAATATTTTTCGCAACCCGAGATCATCCTCGGGCGAGACCCCGGATGTGACGTTCCGCTTGTGGACGACACAGTATCCACAAGACATGCGCAACTCACTTACCATCACGGTCAATGGTGGGTGGAAGATCTGGCATCCACCAACGGCACCTCTTTGAATGAATCACCAGTAAACATGCCAACTGTCATCACATCCGGTGACGAGATCAAATGCGGCTCCACACACCTGGCAATTAACCTCTCGGAAAATATAGTGATTGAACCCACACGAAGATTGAGAAAAAAATGACAAACAAAGCATCCATCGCGATTATTGGCGGCTCAGGCTTATATCAAATGAATGGGCTTGAGAACACAGAAAGCATTGACGTTGATACTCCCTTTGGCAAGCCAAGCGCCCCCATCACAATTGGTACTCTCGAGGGAACATCTGTGGCATTCCTCGCTCGGCATGGAATTGGGCATCACATTACCCCAACTGAAGTTCCCTACCGTGCGAACATTTATGCCTTGAAATCTCTCGGAGTCGAACGTGTTATCAGTATTAGCGCATGTGGATCATTGCGCGAGGACTACGCCCCAGGGCATATCGTTATTCCCGATAATATCTTCGATCACACCAAAGACCGTGCTCGTTCCTTCTTCGGTGAGGGACTTGTGGCCCACATCAGCGTTGCAGACCCTTTCTGCAATGATCTTTCTCAACAACTGGAATCAGCAGTCCGCGATATGGGCGCGGTAACACATCGTGGCGGGTCTTTCATTACGATAGAAGGCCCGCGCTTTTCCACCAAAGCCGAATCGCATACCTATCGTGCATGGGGAATGTCCATTATTGGGATGACCGCCTCACCAGAAGCCTTCCTCGCAAAAGAGGCTGAACTGTGCTATGCAACCATGGCGCACGTCACAGATTATGATGTCTGGCACGAAAGCGAATCGCCCGTGACGGTAGAAATGGTGATCCAGACCCTCAATAAAAATACGGAACTTGCACAAAAAGCCATTCGAAATTTACTGCGTGATCTAAAGAAGGAGCGTGCCTGTACCTGCGGGCAGGCTCTAGCCGCCGCTCTCATCACAAACCCCAAAGTTATTCCTGCAAAAACGCGTAAAAAACTTGACTTGTTAATTGGCAAATACTACAAGTAAAGCACATGACATAGTAACGACTGACCCACAGGGCTTAGTCGTTACTACTCCGCGTATACCCGAAAAATGATGTAACATTATTGAATGCATGATCAAACCCAAAGCCGTCTATTGAACTGGTCGGCATTCTTCCTTTTTATTCAATCCATCATTCTCACACTTTCACCCGCAGTCCGCGAGCGTACCTGGGATGTAGACTACAAACTATCCCACTGGGTCGGCTTTTTAGTTTGGGTCGTCTTAATCCGCCTGGCGCATCGCATCACCATTAAATTTTTACCGGATCGAGACCCCTACCTTTTTCCAGCCGCAGCACTTCTTAGCGGATGGGGCATGCTCACGATCTGGCGGCTTGATGAAGCTTTTGGGTTCCGCCAGATGACCTGGCTGAGTGTCAGCATTCTGGTTTTCATCGTTGCGCAGGTATTCCTCAAAAATATTGGATTCCTCAGAAGATACAAATATGTATTTCTAAGTGGGGGCTTACTCATTACCGCGCTGACCTTGCTATTTGGTACAAATCCGCTTGGCTTTGGGCCACAGTTATGGCTGGGTTGTTGCGGCGTTTATTTTCAGCCATCCGAACCGCTGAAATTATTACTGGTCATTTATCTCTCTGCATATCTCGCGGATCGCGCCAGCTTTCGCCTGTTCTCATTTCCACTGCTCGTTCCCACATTGGCCGTCACAGGTCTTGCGTTATTACTTCTGATCGTCCAACGAGACCTTGGAACCGCATCTATTTTTATTTCGATATTTACAATTATCATCTTTTTGGCAACAGGGAAACGACGCGTCTTACTAAGCGCGACCATCGTTCTCTCACTCGCGCTTCTTTTGGGATATTTCTTTATTGACATTATTCACGTGCGCGTCATCGGCTGGCTCGATCCGTGGACAGACCCATCAGGCAATTCATATCAGATCGTGCAGTCTCTGCTTGCAGTTGCCAACGGTGGAACAATTGGACGGGGATTGGGAATTGGGAGTCCGCTACTGGTTCCGGTTGCCATATCTGATTTTATCTACTCTGCCATCGCGGAGGAATCGGGTCTGGTCGGATCTTTGGGCCTGCTCGCCATCATCTGGCTGATCCTCGCTCGAGGCTTGATCATCTCCCTCCGCGCAGCAGACAGGTTTCGCCGTTACCTTGGGGCGGGTGTGGTCACATACCTGGGTGTGCAAAGTCTGCTTATTATTGGGGGCAACATCAGGCTTGTCCCCCTCACTGGGGTAACACTTCCATTTGTTTCATATGGCGGTTCTTCATTACTGACATCCTATATTGCACTTTACCTGCTTTTGGTTATCAGCAATGTAGAAGATGATGAACCCGCTGTTTTACATGATCCAAAACCTTATTCGATCCTTGCTGGCGTACTCGCAGTTGGACTCGCTGCCTGTGCATTGACCACCGCCTGGTGGGCTATCGTCCGTGGGCCAGACTTGCTCATTCGCACAGATAACCCTCGCCGCGCGATTGCAGACCGTTATGTACAACGTGGCACATTAGTGGACCGAAACAATCAGCCCATCAACGTCACTGAAGGCGAAAGCGGAAGTTATATCCGCAACTATCTTTATCCTGACTTGGCTCCTATTATTGGCTATACGCATCCAGTTTATGGTCAAGCTGGTTTGGAGGCCGCGTTGGATAGCTACCTGCGCGGATTGCAAGGAAACCCAGCAAGTTTAATTTTGAAAGATCAATTACTGTATGGCACTCCCCCTGCCGGGCTGGATGTGCGCCTAAGCATTGACATCAACCTCCAAACAAAGGCAGATCAATTGCTGGGTGACGATATAGGAGCGATCATCCTGATGAATGCAGAGACGGGTGAAATCCTTGTGATGGCCTCTCACCCAACTTACGACCCTGATATTCTGGATGTAGAAGGCGAAACGATTTCACAAAATACATCTTCACCTTTGGTTAACCGGGCAACGCAAGGTGTATACCCAATCGGTGATACCCTGCTGCCCTTGATCCGGGCTGAGTTTGGCGAGAAACAACCATCAAATTCTGAATTGCTGGCTTTTTATAAAAAACTTGGTTTATTTCAAGCACCTCTAATAAACATGCCTGTTACCGTCGATCAAGAAAATAGTTCTTTGCAAAACTTGCGGATCAGCCCATTGCAGGCTGCCATCGCTATGGCTCCATTAAGCCATAATGGGATTGCGCCCTCGCCACGCATTGCAACGGCAGTGAACACGCTCGAGCAGGGATGGGTGGTGCTCCCAGCTTTGAGTGAGCCGGTTGAGGTGATGCAGGCTGAGGCGGCGAATGAAGCGGCTTTGTCATTCATCAAAGAAGGCATGCCCTATTGGAGTCATGTTGGGCGGGCGAGTAATAGCGATGCAAATGTCACCTGGCTTGTGGCAGGGACGCTGCCAGATTGGCGAGGGACACCGTTGGTGTTGATCGTGGCTGTGGAGGAAAGCAATGTTTTTCTTGCAGAGCACATTGGAGAAAACCTTTTGAGTGCCGGGTTAAACCAATAGGAATCAAAAAGGTCAGGCTTTCACCTGACCTTTTTATTTACGTGTGAACTACATTCCCTGATCGGTGTCTTTGGCGGAATAGCCGGGACCGCCCTTGAAGAAATCGTAATTAGGTTTGATGTCAGCAGTGAGGTCCACAACTTCGCCCGCTGCAAGCTGCTTGGCCGTGTCCAGCACAATTGGCTTGCCGAAATGATTGGTGCCTTCAAAGTGACCGGTGAGGCCAACGTTGCTGATGTATTCACCACCTTTTGCGGTGTACGCGGCAGGGACTTCATCCTCGGGGAATATCGCAGCAAACGGACATTCAGGGACACAGGCTCCGCAATCAATGCAGGTGTCGGGGTCAATATAAATCCAGGGCCATTCGGCAATGGGCTGGCCGGGGACCATACACTCGACCGGGCATACTTCGATACAACCTCGATCACGAACGCATAAGCTGGTAATAATGTGAGTCATAGGATTCTTCTCCTTGTGGGATTATAAACAAACGAGATGGCACTATTATATCGTCGTTTGCGCATGTGACAAGGCTCTCATTTTTATGGGCTGTATGAGGTTACAAACTTGTCAAAAACATAAGGACACATGTTGGTATAGTACTGCGCTTTTGAAAGTTCAAAATTCAAAACATCACCATGATAAGGGCGGTCACTGATGCCAGACTGCATCTTTGCGGTGCATTCCGTAGTTCCATAATGATCCTGAACGCCCAATTCGCCAAATGGATGCATGATCTCGTGGACGAAGGTGCTGGACGAGAAATACGTCGGGGTACTGGCATATAAATTATCAACAGCGTCACTGCACATTTTGTAATCATATTTTTCAACACAGGCAATATTTGCCTGTCCCCTGCATTCGCCACCAATGCCAACATCGCTGATTGGGGTTGGGGAATCTCCATAGCCGCATTGAGCATAACGATGCCCGAAGTGAATTATGCCCACGTAAAGATCCCTTGCAATTGCCCCAGTCGCCACGAAATGGTTACTAAAGCCTTCAGGGCCTGGATATATGTAGGCGTAACCACCGTAGAGTTTTGCATCTCCGTTATCACCAAACGAGAAGAGAATAATTCCGTTCGGTATGACGGTTGGCGGTGTATTCAAATAAGCCTGAACCATATCCCTACTTGCACCACCGGTATTTAATTCCTGAAAATCGATCATCTCGAATACAAAACCTGTTAGACCATAAAGAATCTGGGACGATTCGTCTACCAGAGTCTGTGCCTGCTCACGCGTGACTAATTCAGAAGTTGTATCAACCAAGACTGAAAGCGTGAAAACGCCAAGAGGTTCAGGAGTTGAAGTTGGGATGGATAGCGTAGGGGTGAGGGATTCTATTGGGGCAGGGACAATTGAAGGCGAGGCAAGAGGCGGGGCTGATGTCGGCGCAGAGCGTCCAATGTTACAGGCGAGGGTTAGGAGCAATATCGAAATTAATACAACAGGTTTTATTTTCATTTGAAGTCTTTATATAACTCACTAAACACGGACAGCACCCACAGGGCAATGAGCTGTCCGACTCCAGAGTTGCACAATTAGGCAATTTAAACAATCATCCCGCAGTTTTCACTGCGGGATGAAAAAATTACTTCGCGGCGTAGCGGGCTGCCACCGCATCCCAATTGATCACATTCCAAAATGCGGTAATGTAATCGGGGCGGCGATTTTGGTAATTGAGGTAATAGGCATGTTCCCAAACGTCAATTCCCAGGATGGGGGTCAGGCCGTCAGACAAGGGCGAATCCTGATTGGCGGTGGAAACAACAGCCAAACCACTGCCCTTCTTCACCAACCAGGCCCAGCCGGAACCGAAGCGGGTTGTGGCAGAAGTGGTAAATTCAGTTTTGAAATTATCGAATGAAGTGAAGGAGGCGTCGATGGCCTTGGCTAATTCACCCTTGGGTGTGCCGCCAGCCTTGGGGCCCATAATATCCCAAAAGAGATTGTGGTTATATGTGCCGCCGCCATGATTACGAACCACATCGCGCACGCCTTCGGGCACAGCGTTCAAATCGCTGAGCAGGGTTTCAACAGTTTTGCCAGCCAGTTCGGGGGTCTTATCGACAGCACCATTCAAATTGGTGATATAGGTCTGGTGGTGTTTGGTGTAATGGATTTCCATCGTGCGCGCATCAATGTGCGGTTCCAAAGCATCGTATGCATAAGCGAGTTTGGGAAGTTCAAATGCCATGATATTCTCTCCTTGAGATGGTTATATGAAATTGTATATCAAGTAATCAGTTGTTGAAAACGAGATGCTCAGAGCCAGTGAGGAGATTGCTTACCCATTCGGGTACGATGTCGTCGGAAAGTGCAAAAGCCCTCCTCGCAATGACATTACCAGAGTGAGCGTATAATTTCATTTTACCTTGTTACCAGCCCGCCCGCAAGAATTAAGACAATATTTATACAAATATCATATATATCAAGGATGCCTCATGACTGAAGCTCGCGCCCGACTCTTCCTGCCTTTCGCAATCCTCATCGCCATCCTCGCGGTTTCCACGGCGAGCATCTTTATCCGTTTCGCGCAAAGCGATGGCGTGCCTTCACTTGTCATTGCAGCATTGAGATTGACATTTGCTACTTTGATTCTGACTCCTGTTGCGTTAACTCAACATCTCGACGAAATAAAACGCTTCACGCGGACCGAGATCCTGCTCGGTGCTTTCTCAGGCATTTTCCTGGCCGTTCATTTCGCCACATGGATCACATCTCTGGAATATACCAGTGTCGCCAGTTCAGTTGTATTCGTTGCCACAGGGCCGCTTTGGGTGGCATTGCTTTCGCCCATGCTGTTGAAAGAGCATCTCGCGCGGACAGCGGTCATCGGGTTGACATTGTCCATCGTCGGCGGAGCAATTATCGGCTTGTCTGATGCGTGCACCTGGGCTGGAGGTCTATCCTGCCCAGCACTGGCAGACATCATGCAGGGACGCGCCGTGTGGGGCAACTTCCTGGCTTTGGCGGGCGCATGGTCGGTGACGGGTTATCTCATCATCGGCAGAAAGCTGCGTGTGGGCATGTCGCTCGTACCTTACATCTTTTTGGTGTACGGCATGGCATCCATCGCTTTGATCGTCATCATGTTCGTTTCAGGTAATTCGCCTTTTGATTTTGCGCCCAAAACTTACGGTTGGATTCTTTTACTTGCCATTCTGCCACAATTGGTTGGGCATTCCACCTACAATTGGGCGCTGAAATATTTGCCCGCCGCATTGGTGGCTGTGACCACTCTCGGCGAGCCAATCGCATCTGCGATTCTGGCGTTTTTTATTTTGAACGAGACTCCAGCCATTACCACCATCATCGGCGGCGTTTTTATTTTGGCGGGCATTTATCTGGCATCCAGGAACAAATGATCATCGTCCTCATGGGTGTGGCAGGTTCTGGAAAGACCACCGTCAGCTCGATGCTGGCAGAAGAACTCGGCTGGCAGTTTTACGATGCGGATGATTTTCACGACGAAGCCAATCGCAATAAAATGTCAGAAGGCATTCCGTTAACTGACAGTGATCGCGGTGCCTGGCTTGCTTCCTTGCGGGAGTTGATTCAAAAAACTATTCAGAAAAACGCATCGTGCGTGCTGGCCTGCTCTGCATTGAAAGAATCCTATCAGCGCCATGCTCAAAGTGGATAAGCAAGTTAAGTTCGTTTATTTGAAAGGCAGATACGCTGAAATCGAATCCCGCTTGAAAAAGCGCAGGGGACATTACATGCCAGTAAAATTACTCAAAAGTCAATTCGATATTCTGGAAGAACCAACAAACGCATTGGCAGTCGATATAAGCCATGCACCAAAAGAAGTCATTCAAATCATTCGCAAAGGACTTGCCTTATGAAACTCCCCGCTCACCTGTATCTCGATCAACATAATATCCCTTACGAAGCACGCAGCTTCTCGCCTGACACAGAAAAAGGCGCGGCAAACGTAGCGCACGTTTTAGGTTTCTCGGAGAGACAGGCAGTGAAAACCTTGATCTTTCAAGTGGACACAGGCGAGCGCGTGCTGGTAATGCTTGGCGGCGATCAAAATGCAGTTTCAGGAAATCTCAAGAAGGCCATCGGTTCACGCAATATTCAAATGGCACAACCTGAGGTAGTGAAGGAAACAACAGGTTACATCATCGGTTCCATTCCCGCCTTTGGCTGGCAGCCTGAGGGTTTCAGAACCTTCCTTGAAGCGAGTCTATTGAATGAACCCATCCTCGGCACGGGAGCAGGTCAATGGGGCGAGGAGATCATGATCACACCTGAGAATTTAGTTCAGGCGAGCAATGCGATTGTGGTGAATTTGACGGTGAGGGAGGGGAAATAGAGGAATAGAGATTGGAGAATTGGAGAATGGTAATCGGTAAATAGTAATTAGTCGTCGAGGGGAGATTTGATGGCTAGGCCGCCGCGCTGGAGGACGTGAGTGTAGATCATGGTGGTCTTTACATCCTTATAGCCGAGGAGTTCCTGCACGTTTGGGAGCATCGGCGAGTTTGGAATTTAGTTTGCTTCCGTCTTGACGAAATAGAACATATGTCCTAAAATCCTGCAAAGGACAATTACCATGAGAAAAATAGTTGTTAAAGAGTCGAAGGTTGTCGCAGTCATGTCTATGTCGCTCGACGGCTATGTCGCCGACCTCAGCGACGGCGTGGGCGAAGTGTTCGACTGGTACATGAACTCGGGAGACGTCGAGTTCCACGTTGGAGGGGGTGACCCCATGACGTTCAAGGTGTCCGCGCCGAGTGCCGAGCACCTTCGTGGTCTCTGGTCTGAGCTTGGTGCCGGGCTCGCCGGCCGGCGCACGTTCGAAGTCGCCCACGGCTGGGACGGCAATCACTCGTGGGGACCAGCATTCGTTCTCACCCACAACATCCCCGGGGGATGGCCGCGACCTGACTCGAACGTGCACTTCGTGACCGACGGCATCGAAAGCGCCGTGAGGCAAGCCAAAGCCGCCGCCGGCGGGAAGAACGTTGGGGTCCACGGCGCTGACACCATCCAGCAACTTCTGAACGCTGGCCTCCTCGACGAAATCCACGTCGACATCGCGGCGGTTCTTCTTGGCTCCGGAGTTCGACTCTTCGACCACCTAGCCGGCACGCCAGCCGTCCTTGGCAACCCGACGGTGATCCCGGGCGTCGGGGTTACACACCTGCGCTACTCAGTACGCCAGGCGTAGTCCTACCCCACACCTTTCTCGCCCGGCGGTGAGCTTTGTCTCGATGAGACGTTCACGACATCGCCGCGGGCGCCAACGACGTGTCCACAAGTAGCGCGTCAGTCGCTGAACGCCCCTATCGTTGGGCGCTTGTTTGTTAAGAATTCATAATGGAGCATTGGCATGCGTAAACTTATAGTTAGTAACTTTGTCACATTGGACGGTCTCTACGAAGGCAGAGACAAGAGCATTAATTCACTATATGATTATTACCACAAGGACTACTACGGTGACGATAGTTTCGATTTTTACAATGTGGAACTGTTACGTAAATCTGATTTTCTTTTATTAAGTCGTAATTCATTTTTGGGCAACAAAGGTTATTGGACGGGAATCGAAAATGACTCTAAAGCCACTGCGATTAGACGCGAAACTGCTGATTTGATGAAATCCATAAAGAAACTTGTTATTTCAGATAATCTGACCGTTGCAGAATTGACTCCCTGGGAAAATACACAAATCATTAAACGAACAGATGCGTACAAGGAAATTGCCGCTATCAAGCAACAATCTGGAAAAGGCATCCTCGTACTCTTGAGCCGTCTGCTCTGGAACGACTTACTGGTTCATGATTTGGTAGACGAATTACATCTTACATTCTTCCCATTGATTGGAGGTGTGGGCACACCAATATTTGAAGATCGCCCCCCAATAGCACTCAAACTCTTTCACACTCGCACATGGGAAGGCTCAGGTCACATCCTCGCCTGTTATGAAATTAGTCACAACTTCTAACAAGCGAGTCTTCAATTCATCCAGCGCCCAACAAAGCGTGTAGCGGATTTATGGAGTCTGCGCTGTTTATAAAAGGATGACGGAGGATCAAATGGACTTCGAAATGCCTCTCAGCGAGGCCATGCGGACACAAAGGGCGATTCGTCATCTGAAACCAGATTCGGTGGACGATGAATTGGTGCTTCACCTGATAGCACTGGCAATCAAAGCGCCTACCGGCAGCAACACCCAGAATTGGGAATTCATTGTAGTCAGGGATCCGAAGATCAAAAAAGGAATCGCCCGCCTTAACCGGCAGGTTTGGCAACTCAGCCGCGGAGTTGCGCTGTGGGCTGCACGACACAACCCGAAGCGCCTTAAGATCTTGAATTCTGTCCAATGGCAGGCGGACCACTTCGAGGAAATTCCCGTCATTGTTGTCGCCTGTCTAAAGGGTCTGTACATTCCCTTCGTACACATCTCAGCCGCATCCTACTTCGGCTCAATCTTTCCTGCTGTGCAAAACCTACTTCTGGCTGCGCGCGCTGTGAACCTGGGTGCTGCTCTGACTACCATTCCACTATGGAACATCATCGCTATCCGCAGAATGCTCGGCCTGCCCTGGAATGTCACACCTTGTGCAGTGATCCCTCTAGGTTGGCCGCTTGGTCATTATGGCCCCACAACGCGAAAAGACGTTCACGAGGTTGTATCATTCGATCGGTTTGGGAATCGACCAGCCACTACTGGTGAGTAGCTGCTGCCGCCTTGAATACAAAATAAAGCCCATAATATAAAACGCCTCTTGCGAGGCGTTTTATATTATCTTCTGGTCAACCAATTCAGGTCTCTTAGCCCTGCCGCGTAATCTTCACGCAGATCACCGTCATTCATACGCCAATCCCAGTTTCCGCCGAGCCTGCTGGGGAAGTTCATGCGTGCTTCACCGCCGAGGCCGAGCACATCCTGCATGGGGGTAATGGCAAAGACTGCAACAGATTTCCAGACTGCGCGGATCAGGTCCCAGGCGAAATCGTGGCCGTCTATGCCGAGGTAGCGTTTTGCAAAATCACGCTCGTGATTGGGCGCAGTTGCAAACCAACCCATCGCAGTATCGTTGTCGTGAGTACCCGTATAAGCCACGCAGTTTGGAATGTAATTATGCGGCAGGAAAGGGTTATCTGGCCCTGTAAAACCAAATTGCAAAACTTTCATACCAGGCAGATCGAAAGCTTCCAATAACTCGATCACATCAGGTGTGACCACCCCAAGATCTTCTGCGATGACCGGCAATCCTGCACCGGGCGTGATCAAACCATCGCCAAGGTACTTATCCACTGCATGGAAGAAGTCTTTGGCAGGGCCGGGAACCCAACGTCCATTTTCGGCAGTAGTATGTTCGGCGGGAATCTCATAGTAGCCTGCAAAGCCACGGAAGTGGTCGAAACGTAAAATGTCCATGAATTTCAGGGAGGCACGCACGCGTGAGAGCCACCAGGCATAGCCTTCCTCTTTATGCACTTCCCAGTTGTATAACGGGTTGCCCCACAACTGTCCTGTGGTGGAAAATAAATCAGGTGGAACGCCAGCAACGACTGTCGGGTTACCGCTTTTGTCGAGGAAGAAAAGATCAGGATTGGCCCATACGTCGGCGGAATCATATGCTACAAAGATCGGAATATCGCCGATGATCTGTATCCCCTTTTCATTTGCATACGCGCGGATTTGATTCCATTGCCTGAAGAAAAGGAATTGATAGAAAGAATAGCGCATGACGCTCTCTGATAATTCTTTTCTGGCCTTGGTCATTGCGGCTTTTTTTCTGGAACGTAACGCCTCGGGCCACCCGTTCCATGCTCCGCCACCATTGGCCTCTTTCAACGCCATGAAGAGTGCAAAGTCATCCAGCCAAGATGCGTTTTCAGCGCAGAAGTAGTCGAAAGCTTCACGCAAATGTTCGGAACTGGTTTGGAAGCGGGAAAAGGCCTTTTGCAAAAGGTCAACTTTTTTTGGAATGAGCAGGCCAAAGTCCACGCGAGGCATCGTCCCCGTAGGGGGAGCGGGCAGGTCTTTCATCAAATCCAAATCTTCTTGAGTCAGGAGTCCATCTGTAAATAATTCATCAGGGCTCAACAGATAAGGGTTTCCTGCAAATGCAGAAAAACATTGATATGGCGAATCACCATAACCCGTGGGGCCCAGCGGAAGGATTTGCCAAAGCTTGCACCCCGTAGAAGCGAGCCAATCAATGAAGCGATACGATTGCGGGCCAAGATCGCCAATGCCATATGGGCCGGGCAAACTGGAAGGATGGAGAAGAATGCCGGAAGAGCGTTTGAATGCCATGATCACCTGGGGCTTTGCAGGGCGTAGCCGTTGCAAGAGCAAAAGAGAATTTTTTATTTCACAAGAGATTGATACAACTCAAGATATTTTTGTGCTGATTTTTCCCACGAGAAATCCTGAGCCATGCCTGCGCGTTGAGTTTTTTGCCACTTTTCGCGATCTGAAAATAATTTGATGCCCGCCCTAACTGCACCCATCAATGACATATGATGCGCTTTTTCAAATACAAATCCTGTTTCACCATGTTTCACTGTGTCGTTCAAACCGCCCGCCGCACGCACAACCGGCACACAGCCGTAACGCATGGCGATCATTTGCGAAAGTCCGCAAGGCTCGTAGCGGGACGGCATGAGCAGCATATCTGAACCAGCATAGATCTGACGGGCAAGCCCCGCGTCATAACGCAATTCTGCTTTTATCTTTCCAGGAAACAAGTTTTGTAAATTCTGTGCTGCTTCTTCGAGCTTTGGGGCTCCCGTGCCTAAGATGATGGCTTGAAAATTATCCTTCTTCATACTTTTCAATGCGGTAAAGGCGAGGTCAACACCTTTTTGAACATCCATGCGCGAGACCATGGCCAGCAAAGGTACTTGCGGGTCTGGTTGAAAGCCAAGCCTTTCCTGCAACAAACTCTTATTTACGGCGCGCTTATTGAGCGAGTCGATATCGAAGTTCACACCCAGGGCAGAATCATCTGCAGGATTAAAAGAAACCACGTCGATCCCATTCAAAATGCCGCTGACTGATTCGCGACGGAGTTGAAGGAATTCATCCAACCCGCTGCCGTACTCAGGCGTAAGGATTTCATTGGCATAAGTTGGTGAGACAGCCACAATTGCATCTGAAGCCCAAAGCCCCAAAGGCAGAGGCATCACACGTGCCCAATCAGGCAGGTCGGTTTGCGCGAGTTTAATTCCATAACTCTCAAGAATGGCGCTGACATTAGGCCCCATAAAGGGCAGGTTGTGCAAAGTGACCACACTTGCTACATGACGCGCACCTTCCTCCCAACGCTTTGTCAATGAACCATAGGCGCTTAATGCAGTGTGCCAGTCGTTGGCATGTACAACATCTGGGAACCAATTGATATGTCTTGGTAACTCAAGCGCCGCAAGCGAGAAGAAGGTATATTTTTCGGCGTCTAATTTTGAATCAAGGGAATAAACAGAGCCATTTGTGTGGATCGATTCGCCATTGATGAAGTAGACAGGCATGCCATCCAACGCACCTTCGAAAGCTTCCGCCTCCACCTCCGAGTCGCCGCGCGGAATGGAGAAGATGCCCAACGGTTTGAGTCCCTCCGCTTTTACAGCAGGGTGATATGGCAACACCAGCCGTACATCAAGTTTAATATCATCGTTGGAAAGAGAGCGTAAAGCGCGCGGCAAAGAACCTGCGACATCCCCCAGCCCGCCGACTTTCACGAAAGGGTCGGCTTCCGCCGCTAGGAAAAGTACATTGATGGTTTTAGACATGGGAGCTATTTTACATGAAAAATGGGCGTTAATGATTTATTAAGGTATACGCAGGTTGACAATCCCCATCCCGACTCTGTAAACTTAGATTAAATTTCTGGAAGCCCAGAAAAAGACAATTCTTCAGAGGAGAGAAAGAGATGTCTATTCGCGTTCCCCACACCAAACAGTTTGTCGTGTTTGTCCTTCTCGTACTAGCTGCACTTCTGGCGGCCAGTTTTGGAGCATTGGCTCCCGCGAAAGAGCAGGAACCCACCAAAGCCAAACGTAAAACCGTTGGCCCATTGGCATCTGTGATTGCCGCGCCTATACCTTCGGGAGTAGTTGCGCCTCCCGCTCCACCCACTGGGTTTTCATCCCAGGTACGGTTGGGATTTTTTAATGGCGACCAATGGGAGCCTGCCATTGCAGCAGATCGTTTTGGGCACGTATATATGCTTTATGCTCAATATTATGGAGTGCCAGGCTGTGAAGAATGTGGCAACCCAACCCAGATCCTGCAGATCAGCAATGACCATGGCGCAACCTGGGGAGCACCAACTGTGATCTATTCTGAGGGTGCGAATACCGGGCAATGGGATTCCCAAATAGCCGTTGACCCCGTCGATGGCCGCACCGTATATGCCGTATGGATGGAAGCTAACAAGAGCGATATCGCAGTTGCCAAATCCACAGATTTTGGCGCAACCTGGTCAATCGTGATCGCCGATACAACAAATGCCGCAGTGGATAAACCCATCCTCGCTGTAAGAGGACAGGATGTTTACGTTTCCTATACCCACGCACAGAAGTTATATGCGGCTTCCTCCCACGATGGCGGGCAAACCTTTACTCAATCTGAAATAAAGTTTAAAGGCAAATTGGGCTGGGCTCTGGCGGGTGGCGGATACGTGGCCCCTGATGGCACTGCTTATATGTCATGGGATGGTTACGAACAAAACGGTGGAGCCAGAGGCAACGTCCATCTTGTGATTAGCAAGTCCACCGATAGCGGCGCAACATGGATCAGCACAGTCGTTGACACCTCCCGTGCTCCTGAAAAATGCCCTGCGGATTATTATTGCGGGTGGGCCTATCTCGGCGCACAGATCGTCATGGCCGGGGACGAAGCCGGCAATGTGTATGCATTATCCAATGCCAATAGTGTAGATTTTGGGCCGGCCCGAATCTATTTCTATAAATCCACAAATGGTGGAGCCACCTGGAGTGCCCGCACAGAGGTATCCACTGCTGGCCCCAACATCTCGCACAACTTCCCTGCGATTGCCGCAACAGGAAATGGCGACGTCCGCATTTCGTGGATGGATGAACGCACCAATGGTTGGTGGAATACATACTATCGCAGCTCCACCAACGGCGGCTCAACCTGGACAGCCGAACAGGGTGTCTCAGATTTTGTAGGCGGCTATTCCTATATCACCGCAGACGGCTTCCGCTTCCCGTTTGGTGATTACTACGAAATGGACATCGACGAACAAGGTACTACTCACATCGTCATGGGCGAAGGCTGGAGCTACGATTCGCCTGGCTCGGTTTGGTATGTAAGAGGGCAGTAAGATAAAGAAAGACTTCCGAAGTCTCTAAGACTTCGGAAGTCTTTTTCGTGGGTGGGCGAAGGGTTTCGAACCCTCAACATCTTCCTCCACAGGGAAGCGCTCTGCCGTTGAGCTACGCCCACCAAGATGAGCCCATAGTTACAGGCTACACACTTCAAGCGGCCAAAATTTTACCACAATTTGACTTAGTTGATCAATTTTTTGACCGCATCTACAACCGCTTCGCGCTTGACTGTCACCTGCTCGCCATTAACCAGGTTTTTGACCGCCACCTGATCATTCGCCGCCTCATCGGGGCCAACCGTCAGCGCGACTTTCATCTTCATCTTATCGGCAAACTTGAATTGCTTTTGCAGTTTGACAGGCTCCGGGTAAACCATCACATTTATCCCTGCGTTGCGTAATTGCGCTGCTAATTCAAAAGACTTCATCCACATAGACTCATCGAACACAGTTACCAAGACCGAAGCAGGTGTTGGGTCGAATTCAGGCAGGAGTCCATTTTCCTGCAGGATGATACCTATCACTACATCACCCATGGCAAATCCAGTGGCGGGGAGAGGTTGTCCGCCTACATCTTCAAGCAGGTTATCATAACGTCCCCCGCCAAGAATCGCGCGCTTTAATGAACCACTCGTCTCAAATGCTTCGAAGACCGTGCCGGTGTAATACAGGAGTCCGCGCATGATGTTCGGATCAAATTTGACATACTCTTTCACGCCCAAAGCATCCAATGCTGCAAAGAGGCGGTTCAACTCATCGCTTTTCTTCCAAAGCTCAAAGTTGCCAAGAATATCCGTCAAGCCATCCACTTGTTTTTGGGTCAGGCCCAACTCAAGCGCGTATGCTTCCCATTTGGCAGGTTCCATCTTTGAGCGGCGATCTACCAGATTGGAAACGTCAATTCTTTTTTCTGGAAGGATACCCAGCGCATCGAATTCAGATCCCATCAGACGGCGATTGTTTACGTAAATAGTAGCAAGCTGAGGCTTGAGTCCGACTGAGCGCAGGAATGTGGCAGCAATTGCGATCATCTCCGCATCCGCCTCAGGTGAATCCACCCCCAGCATGTCAATATTCCACTGAAAGAATTCGCGCGTACGTCCTTTTTGTGGCTGCTCATACCTCCAAAACGGACCGAACGACCACCAACGCGTGGGGAAAGTCAACTCCCCCTGCTTGGCCGCGATCATGCGAGCCAGGCTGGGAGTGAGCTCAGGCCGGAGTGCGACAAAATCTCCCCCGCGATCTTGAAAAGTGAAGGATTGCTTCTTGACCAATTCCTCACCAGATTTTGCTGCGTACAGATCAATCGATTCAATGAATGGTGCTTCCCATTCCTGATACCCAAAAGCCTGAGATGCCGCGCGCATTTTTTCATAAAGGAAATTACGCAAAGCCATTTGCTCAGGGTAGAATTCTCTCGTACCTTTTACAGCATTTATTTTCTTCGCCATGATTGCTCCAATGTGCAAATTTTATCATGGGATTTGAAAGGGCCTTCAAAATTCAGCGAGTGAATTTTGATTTGAATTTGGTATAATGAAAAAATATTTTATAACGCAGTTGCGACTGAAGTCGTCACTACAATTCAGGAGAACCAATGAAAATTGATTATCAAGAACCCAGCAAAGATCTGCTGATGCGGATCGATATTCACGAAAAATATGGCTCGGCCAACATCGACGTCTGGACAAACGATCTGCTCAAGCCCCAGGCTGGCATGAAAATTTTAGACGTGGGCTGCGGTGCAGGCAAGTTGAGTTTTCTTTTTAATGAATATACCAAAGGCGGTGCGCAGATCACCGGAGGCGATTTTTCCGAGGAACTGCTCGAAAAGGCCCACGCAAAAAATAAAGAGATCGGCGCAAACATTGATTTTCAATTTTTGGATTTTAATCAGCCCTTCAAGTTTGCAGATAACACATTTGATTTATGCACCAGCGCCTTCGCCATCTACTACGCCTCCGATCTGGACTTTACATTTGGTGAGGCACACCGAGTCATCAAACCTGGCGGACGGCTTTTCGTCTCCGGGCCATTGCCTGAAAATAAGCAAATGTTCTATGAAATCATCAAAGAAGCCACTGGAGCGGCCATCCCGCCGATGCCTGGCTCTTCGCGTTTCAAAGGCGATATCTTCAACACCATAGACAAGATCTTCGCGAAAACAGAATTGCATAAATTTGAGAATCATCTCACCTTTCCCGAAGTTGGGCCTTTTATTGATTACGTCCGCGCTTCATTGGGAGAAGACCGCAAATTATGGACATCCATGTTCAATGGCAAAGATGAATACGAAGCCTTGATCGGCAAGATTGAAGCCGTGGCAAAGAAATGGTTTGATCGCGATGGAAAATTGGTCATGACCAAAGTTGTCGGCGGAATTTTGGCGACCAAATAAAAAGGCGGCATGTCATTGCGAGGGCGTTTTTGCTCTTTGCCCGAAGCAATCCCCATGTGAATAAGGAGATTGCTTCGTCGGGAAGAGCACCCTCCTTGCAACGACATAATAACAATATGAACTTCTTCGGAAAACGAATCCTATTCCTCGGTGCGCACCCGGACGATATTGAGATCGGGTGCGGAGCGTTTCTACATAACATCGTCAACAAGACGGAAGTCTTATGCGTCTCACTTTCTGATAACCAGAAAAATCCAGATCTGAAACATGTCAAAGACGAGCATCTCAAGTCTATGAAAATTCTGGGGGTGTCAGAAGAAAAGGTCATGTTTGGGCCATTCAATACACGCGTATTCCCAGACTCACGGCAGGATATTCTCGAATATTTCCTCAAATTACGAAAAGACTTCAAGCCAGATTTGATCTTCACTCATTCCAAGCAGGATGTGCATCAGGATCACAACACAATGACCGATGAATCCCTGCGGGCTTTCCGCGGTATCACTGTGCTGGGTTTTGATGTTGTCCGCTCTTCTTATGGCTTTTTCCCACATTTTCTGGTTGAAGTTACAGAAGAGGACGTCAATAAAAAAATCGAGGCGTTGTCGCAATACGAAACTTATCGCGACCGCTATTACTTCAATAGCGAGCTGACACGTTCCATTATGGTACGCCACGGGGCATTGGCGGAAATCCCCTTCGCGGAGGGATTTGACATACTAAGGATTGTGGGGAAATTTGACAAGTAGAAAATGAAGAGAGGTAAACATGAAATTCAAAACTCTTTACCAGGAGCTAACTAACAGCACAGAAATGATCAAGGCTTTGCTGGCAGGTATCAGCCAGGAGGAAGCGCAGATCAAACCTGATGTGGATTCCTGGTCAATTCTGGAAGTCATCTGCCACTTGTACGACGAAGAGCGCGAGGATTTCCGCGAACATCTGGATTTCATCATTTCGACTTCGCTCAATGCGAGCCTGCATCGCCAAAACGAAGAGTGGCATAGGATCGATCCGCAAGGCTGGGTAACTGAACGGAAATACAACGAGCAAAGCCTGGCAGAAATGCAGGGGAAATTCTTCGACGAAAGAAACAAATCATTTGAGTGGCTCCAGTCAATATCCAATGCGGATTTGGAAACAACCTACACATCTGAGTTTGGGTCAATGAAGGCGGGCGATATGTTTGCCTGTTGGGTGGCGCATGACAACTTGCACATCAGGCAGCTTGTTGAATTGAGACGTCAACACATTCTACGAATAACCAATCCCTACCTGGTCGATTACGCCGGTGACTGGTAAATCTACACAATTAAAGGAAGGCAATGTTCATTCGTCACCGCTTCATGTTGACCATGTTAATCATGGTCGTCTCAATGTTTCTGCTCCAGTCATGCGGCCTGATCCCAAGGTTCAACGACACACGCCCCAACTTTCTGATCATCGTTACTGACGATCAGAGATATGACACCATGGAATACATGCCCAATACACAGCAAATGATCTTTGACGAGGGTGTTACTTTCTCCAATGGATATGTAACAACACCATTTTGCTGCCCAAGCCGCGCCAGCATTCTGACCGGCATGTATGCCCACAATCATTATGTTCACGTTAATGAGGAAAAACTCTTTTTTTCAACCGTGATCGAAGACCTTCACAAAAACGGATACTATACTGGGCTGGTAGGAAAATATTTGAATTCATGGGATGGTGAAGCCAGGTCCGAGTTTGGCTACTGGGTCTCTTTCTTCGGGGGGACCGTGCCCAACTATTACGATCCCAATCTGAATGTCAATGGAGAGTGGGGGGCCAAAACAGGCTATATCACCTATCTATTACAGGATTACGCCATCGAGTTCCTGGATAAGGCCACGAGTCAGAAAAAGCCGTTCATTCTATTATTTACACCAAATGCCCCTCACGCACCTTACACTCCAGCAAAAGAGGACAATGCGCTATTGGCCGACCTCCCTCCAAACAACCTGCCTAATTACAACGAAGCTGATGTTTCAGACAAACCTTACACCATATCTGAACGGTCACTTCTTACCGCACAGGAATTAGAACAGATTGAACGGATACGAAGAAGACAAATCCTGACATTGATCGCGTTGGACAGATCCATTGGTGAGATCATGCAGAAACTCGAAGACACTGGAGAGCTTGACAATACCGTAGTCATATTTATCTCAGACAACGGCAAGCATTGGGGCGAACATCGCATGGAATCAAAAAGCACCGCTTATGAGGAATCAGTCAAAGTGCCATTTGCGCTTCGCTATCCGCCGCTCGTGCCTGCTGCTTATATCGAAGAAAGACTTGCTGCGAACATAGATATTGCCCCTACGATATATGAGCTTTCAGAAACGTCCGCCCCAGAGACTGTGGATGGATTTTCCCTGGTATCGCTTCTACAAGGCGAAACGGACAAATGGCGTACCAGCCTGCTGCTGGAGGCATGGCCAGATCGCGGTTACTGGACAGCCATCCATACCGGACAATTCGTATACATTGAAACCGTGGACGATCTCCCCGAGCTTTATGATCTGAGCATTGATCCCTACGAGATGGAGAATAAGGTTAACGACCCTGCCTATCAATCAATAGTGGCTGAACTAAAAGCTATTCTTGAAAAAGAGAAGCAACCGAAAACTTCTCCGCCAAACCAATGAAAAAAGAACGGCTCTGTTTTGCAGAAGCCGTTCTTTTTTCATTCGTGTTTATTTTGGCACACCTACAAAAATAATTCCATCCTTGATCTGCACCGGATAGGCAGGGATATCCACCACGGCAGGCATTTGCATAGCCTTACCAGTGCGAATATCAAACTCTGCGCCGTGGCGTGGGCAGACCACATTGTTGCCTTCGATCACGCCATCTCCCAGCGGACCCTCATCGTGTGAACAAACGTCGCCAATTGCATAATATTGCCCGGCAATATTGAAAATGACGATAGGCTTATCACCCAGGTCAACAAATAAACGCTCCCCATTCGGCAATTCGGATGCGGGA
>NZ_JBXMTI010000014.1:0-69886 GCF_057083605.1 Candidatus Villigracilis sp.
GCCAAAGTGTTGTGCGGAACACCAAAAACCAGACGCCTTTCAGCGTTTCTGTCCCACTTTTCAAAAATTATTTTTGAAAAGTGACTTTTTCGACAGTCTCAACGGTTTGCCTTAGTTAGCGTCAGCCATGCTTACATTTGCAGAAGTTATTGCCAGGTCGGGGAGCGATGATGAGTTTGTGGATACAAATTCTGCACTTTGAACAGGCAAATTGACAAGACCATGCACGACAGCCAATGGAATCGAGTAAACCGCCGCCTATGATCGCAAACCTTTTATTTATAGGAATCCTCCTATCGAAATAGATTGGACACCCTTTAGCAGTAAGCAAACTTGCCATCCAAAAGAGATGAGGTGGTTTCATTATTTTATCCGCTTGTCTTGCTACGGTATTATTTCGCCTTCATGAGTGGCGAGATAAATTTGGGTGGTTTGACTGATATCTCCTTCTACAAACAAATAGATCGCATCATCTTTTAGAACCGCATTGGTGAACCAAAATTGATGGGCGCCCTTAATATCGCTGGGTTTGAAGATGGGATTACCAGCGTAACGTTCCCAGTGAATTCCATCCTGACTGGTGGCAAACCCAAGTTTCATATTTGAGCCGTTTCTATCGCTCGTGCCGCGATAGATCATCAGCCAGCCATCCGCTGTTTGAAAGACACGCGGTTGATGTGCCCATGCAGCATCCCATGCATCTTTCTCGCTAGGCTGAAACACAGGGTCACTATCAATAAACGGTTTATCAGTTGTAGCTGGATCGTTGTACTTCGCCCATGTAACGCCGTCAGTTGAAGTTGCCATGCCAATCATCTGAATCCCTGAATCACCGACGCCGCTGTAATACATGACATAACCATTATCTGTTTTCAAAACGTGCGGCGCAAGTACCTGCTTCTCATCCCACTCACCATCTGCGCCCGGTTCGAGAATAGGTTGCGGATCTGGCAGCCACTCTGTTAATGCCGGACCTGCCACGCACTGAGTGATTCGTCCGATCACGCTGGAGGATGGATAAGAACTCGAATCCCAGGTATAAAAAAACAATGCCCAACAGCCATCTGCCCAAAGCACACTGGATGCATACATGGCGATCTTGGCATACGGCACATCTTTCGTTTCGATGATTGGGTCATCGCCCTGCTTTGTCCAGGTGAAACCATCAGTCGAAGTGACATAACCTACCTCTGACTCAGCCGGAAAACCGCGAAAGCCATTGCGGAACATATGGAACATGCCATCGTGATAGATGACTGCGCCCGGATCCGTGAAGCGGTCATCCCAAGTTCCGGGCTGACCTTTGGAAACAATAGGTTTATCACCATACACGGTAAAGAATGGAACGGGTGTTGCTGTTATCTGAGGTGTGGAGGTCACCTGAGAAGTGGGTGTTATCGGAATTTCGGTGGGAATTATTGTTGGAACTGGTGTAACTGGCGCGGCACAAGCTGAAAGTAGCAGTAGAATAAGAACTAGAAATAATATTCGGCGCATGTTTATTGCTCCTTTGATGAAGATATATTTTCTTTACTGATTCGCATCCATGGCACATCGGAATCCAATACCCAGATTAGGCTCCGAAGGATGTGTACCGCGATAAGTGGAACGAACGAGGTCGTCATTGAGATTCCACGAACCACCTCGCAACACATGGGTCCGTCCAGTGGATGGACCAAGTGGGTTCGATTCTGGTGAATTTCTGTAATAGTCAGGGGAAAACCAATCATTAACCCATTCCCAAACATTGCCCGCCATATCCAAGGCACCATATGGACTGGCACCATTGGGGTATATCTCAACTTCTGTAGTATCTCCAATGACATCCTTGTGGTTCAACAAGTTCTTATCTGGCATGGCATTGCCCCAGGGATAGACAAGTCCATCTGTACCACGAGCTGCTTTTTCCCATTCAGCTTCAGTTGGCAATCTGCGACCTGCCCATTCACAATAGGTCTTTGCCCTATTCCAATCGACAAAAATTACTGGATAATCGTTGTATTTAGCTTCGCCGTAATAATTGGGTCGCGTTAAAGATTCTTTTGAACCCGGCACATCACATTTCCGATCATTTACACATAACGCATACATACCATTAGTGACTTCAGTCTGGTCGATCCAGAAAGCAGCAAGTGATACCGCGTGTATGGGGTTTTCATTATCATCGCCGTTTTCGCTCCCCATTGTAAATTTGCCAGCAGGAACATAGAGAAGCTTCATGCCATCTTTTTCACTAACCTTGACCGAATCAGTATCGGGGGTTGATGTTGCAGATATTCTCGTTGGAGCAATTGATGGAACCACTGTGACAGGTGCGGCACACGCAGATAGGACTAACAAGAAAGCCAAAGCTAACCATGAAATCTTTGGCATTTTGTTATTCCTTCGACATATTGGTTTCAAGCCATTTCGCCAACGCCGAATAGAATAACACCCGCGGCGAATAGGGAATCTCACTAAACAAGCCATGCGGTGACTCATTCAGATTGTGATCGCCATTCGGGAAAATCTCATAAGAAAAATTATTATTCCCTGAGTCGATCAGGGCTTGCAGGTTTTCCGCGCTAAATGTGACAGGCACATTCTTATCCACGCTTCCCCACAACCACAAGCCAGATTGCTTGAGTTCAGCGATCATCGGAATGGGGTCAAAGCCGCCTGGTTTTAAGTCACGGAGTTGTTGCGTGATTTTGGCGTCATCGTAACTGGTGGCTGTGTCGCCATCATTAGTGTAAGAACTGAACACGTCTTCTTGAAATGTCGATTCAACCGGACCTGAAAGAATCACGATGTGTGAGATCGTATCCGATTGCGACGCGGCAAGGGGGATGACCCAGCCCGCCTGACTGAATCCGATCAACCCAATGCGTTTCGCATCAATTTCGGGGCGCGAAGCCAGATACGTGACTCCGGCAATGGCATCCTTCGCATGTTTCTGCAAATTGGAAGTGTTTGCCGACTCCTGATACACACCCTCTGAATCGCCTACACCACGCTTGTCATAATTCAAAATGGCAAATCCTTGACTGATCATGTAATGTGCCATCACCTTGTTGCCAAAGTTATCGCGCATGCCTTGTTCGGAACCGTGCATCATCATAAACGCTGGCATTGGAGCATTTGATTCAGGCAAAGATAGACGTCCCATTAGTTTGATTCCATCGGCGCTCGTAAAGGGAACATCTTCGTATGTATATGGAACACGCCCGGCAAATTGACCTGACGTTGTGGATGGTGTGGTGCCATTGACATCGTCCCACCACATCAAACCGGTTGCATTGCCTTGAGCGTCGGTTATGAATTGAATACGCCCGGCAAAGGGAGCGCCAACCACACGCAATGAACCGACAGCAAATGTGTAATCGTCAAAAGGATAAAGTCCTCGCAGGGCGCCGCTGTCGAAATCTGTCAGCATTAACGTTTGACTGAAGAATTGCAGGCCGCCAGAGGAATACTTGGGACTGACGATAATGCTCAACGCTCGACCCGATTCAAAACGATACAAGCCCTCATATTTCGCTAGAATTGATTCGTCCACCGACACAATCGGCGTGAAAGTGATGGTGCCCATTGTTCCATCCCAGTTAAGGTCACCGGAGAAAACACCATTCACAAAGGTGCCTGTAAATTTGAGTTTCTGGAATGGGTCACGAGTCCCGCCTGTAACGGCAAATTCAATGATTTCATTATTTTGCATAACCGCCAACTCCCAGGACTGAGTTCGAGGTTCAATGCTCAATTTCGCTTCCGGGTCAGCGAAGGTGACTTGAATGGAGGCAGTGGTGCCATCGGGCATTGTGGCTGCGCCGAGCCAGTCGCCAGTCAAAGTGTCACGAGCGGCAAAGGTGGAGATGGTTGGTGTTGGAGGGGCAGTTGTGGGCGATGTGGAAGTCGCTGTCGGGGTGGCACAGGCTGATAATACACAGAGCAGGAGAAAGGTTGTAAGGATGCGCATGTCTGTCAATATAATCCAGCGCTTCCGAAAAATCCCCATCCAATTGGGGGGACATATAGAAGACCCCTCCGTAGAGGGGTCAGATGAGATTTAGTTTTTTTGCCTGTGTGGCGGCTTGAGTGCGATTATGCACTCCCAACTTGCGAAAAATTTGCTTGGCATACCAGCGCACTGTGCTTACTGCCAGCACGAGCTTGACTGCGATCTCAGGGTTGGTATGACCCTGCGCAATCAATTGCAAAATGTTGAGTTCCTGCCGACTCAATGGTTCAAACAATTGCGAGCTCATATGTGGGGTTGAAATGTATACAAGAATCTTTTGTGCGAAACCGCGTGCGGCATGTCTGGGTGGCACGCGTCGCAAATATGGAATCAATGGCTGACCTTCATCGAGAAACGGTCGTATGCAATTTTCTGGCATGGCAATCTCCAGCGCCTGTAACAGCGAAGCCATGGCAAAATTTGGTTGATTCTTTGTGTGATGCAAAAACGCCTGCATCAATCGAATTTTGAGAATAGCGCTATTACGTCGCTGCCGTTCCGAATCCGTCAACCGCCATTCGAGCAGAAGTTCGATCCGCTCCCATTCCGATGATTGACTGGAGGCAATCAAGACCTGGCAGTATGGGAAAAAGGATTCGTCACTTAATATCAAACCAGGCTTGGATGAACTGAACGATTCCCAGTCCGACGCTTTGACCCAGCGCGCCACCGCTTCATTTTCCCCAGCCGAAAACTGCAACTGCGCCCGAACCCCTCGCACCATTTCGGCAGACTCCAACTCCTGCCGATGCAACGCAAGCCTTTCAGCATGTTCAAGCGTCTGCAAGGCTTGCGGATATTGCCCTTCCGCGTTTTGAATACAGGCAAGCGTTATATACCCACGGACAGTGGGATTCGGATACGCCCCCACATCCGCGTGTTCGATGGCTGTAGTGACATACTGCTTCGCTTGAGCAAGTTGGTTCCAAAAATAATTAATGCGACCCAAACGAAATTGCGGCAAAAAAGCAAGTCGTTCCATTGACTCGGCTTGTGCCAATCGCAGAGCTTCTTCGTTCAAATCATGCGCTCGCTGAAGTTGTCCACGCATCACAGCCAGGGCTGATTCATTCAACAATAGCGTAAACGTGATGAATGGATTGTCCGTCCGATATGCGCGCTTCCTCGTCGAATGCAGGAGGTTTTCCGCCTGATCGAAGCGCCCAGCCTCCAGAACGGCAGAAGAAAGCAGCGCAGAAATAATGGTCTGCAAATTCAAATTATCCTCGGGGACGAGCCGCAACGCCTGTTCATCTAACGCTATTGCTGAGGCGAAATCCTTGTTCTGGCGTGCAGTGACCGAACGAATCGCCAATACCTGAACATAGGCATTTTGCAACTCTGATGGAATTGGTCCATTCTCTTTTAGAGTGGCATCTTGAATGAGCGGCGTGATCAATGTTTCCAAACGATTGGTCCAGCGTTCAGCATGACTCAAATCCCCGCTCACAGCATATGACCAACCATACCACAGGCACAAACTCCAATCATTCCACACTTTATCCCTGGGAAGTTGATTCAAATATTTGATAATCGTGGAGATCTCGCCACGTTGCATCCATTGCTGGGATTGTGGGGCGACCAGGCAGGCGGCATATTCATAATCTTTGGCGGCGAGGGCGTGCTCAATGGCTGAAGGAATATCAGCATGTTCCGCAAACCAGTGACTGGCGTGTTGATGCAATTCTTTAACTGTGTCCTCAGAATATTCAGCCAGCAGGCGTTTACGCAAGAATTCAGCAAAGAGGTGATGATAACGAAACCACTCACGGGCATCGTCCAATGCAAGGATAAAGAGGTTATCAGCCTCCAGCGCTTCCAACAGGGTCTGGCTGTTGTTGCCGCCAGTGATGGCATCGCAAAGCGTGGCGCTCAAACGGTCAACCAGGGACGTTTGCAAGAGAAATTCCTTGCGCTCCTGTGGCAGTTGTCCAACCACCTCAGATATCAAATAACTGGCGATGTCGCGGTGACTTCCAGCAATTGACCAAACGCCCGATTCGTTTTGATGATTCTGAATGGATAAAGCTGCCAATTGCAAGCCAGCCACCCATCCTTCCGTTCGTGCTCCGAGAAGATGAATATTTTGCTGCGAAAGTTCAAGCTTCATCACACGTTGTAGAAATTCAGTCGTCTCATCCAGCGTAAATTGCAGGTCAGTTGTATGAAGTTCTGTTAGCTGATTACGCACACGCCAACGCGCCAGTGAAAGCGGCGGATCTTTCCGCGTGGTGATTAGCACCCGCAGAGGTGGGTGAACCTGTTCAATGATCGTCTCTACAAAATCATGAACAGCCCGGGATTCCAGGCAGTGATAATCCTCCAACACAAGGATGATAGGCTCGGCAAAGTCTGATAGATCACGGATCAAACTTGAAATTATTCTGTCCGTTGGGAATATTTCAGTACTGAAACTTTCAAGAGTCCGTTGGGCAGTCCACCCAATCGCAGAGTCGATTTTTTGCAATGCCGCCAGAAGATAAGCAACAAAGCGCGGCAGGGAATCATCTTCGACATCCAGAGATAGCCAAGCGTAACGCTGATTGATGGTCCGCAGCCAACTGATCACAAGAGTCGTCTTCCCATAACCCGCAGGAGCGGAGATCAACATCAATGCCGATGGGCGTTCCAGCCCTTCATCCAGAATCTTCATTACGCGCGGACGCATGACCACGTCAATGCGGGCGCGGGGGATATTGATTTTTGTGGAAATGATGGATGGATTCGCCATGCAGTCGAGTCGCCATTTGGAATTATATCGGAACGGCATCAAAAATCATGGGCGGCGAAGGTTATTGAAAGAGCCAGCAGGGCTTCCCTGCTGGCTCTTATGAATGATACAGGTATGTCGGAAAAAACGAAAAGTTAGAGTGGATGAATCTCCGCTTCGCTTAATAGTAGCTTGATTTCTTGAATTAAGGTAGGAACAACATCACGTTTCAGCCGCCTACGTGCCGCCTACGCTTTTGCGAAATTTATACCCGTATACATGATATATGCCGCGCTGGATTGATTTTGATTGTGCTATAAGGAATTTTCCCCTACCCCCACTTCGTGTGAAACACGCCCTCTTTGTCCACGCGGCGATAAGTATGTGCGCCAAAGAAATCACGCTGGGCTTGAATTAGATTCGCTGGCAGTCGTTCCAACCGGTATGCATCAAAATAAGCCAATGAAGTGGACGTGGCCATCATGGGAATCCCCAGATCGATCGCGGTCTTCATCACCTCACGCCATGCGAATTGACTTATCAATAGGATTTCCAGAAACACATCATTAACCAGCAGATTCGGCGATTCGGGTTCCGTTTCAAATGCCGAGACAATATCACCCAACAACGAAGCACGGATGATGCAGCCGGCCCGCCAGATGCATGCGATATCAGCGTAATTAAATCCAAAACTATATTCCCTGGAAGCTGATCTCAGCAATCCAAAGCCTTGTGCATACGATGTGATCTTACTGGCATACAAAGCCTGCTCCGCAAAATCAATTAATTGTTCCTTGTTGCCAGAAAATTTCGATGGGGCACTGCCAAATACTTTACTCGCGATGACACGCTCCGACTTCAAGCTTGAAAGCAATCTCATTTCCACAGCCGCATGGATCGTCGGGACGAGCGCACCCACATCCATTGAACTCTGGCTTGTCCACCTGCCCGTGCCTTTTTGCGCGGCTTCGTCCAAAATCAAGTCTACAAGCGGCTCACCTGTCTCTTCGTCCAATCGCCACAAAATCTTTGAAGTAATTTCAATCAGATAGGATTGCAGGTCGCCCTCATTCCAATCGGCGAAAATTTCCGCCAACTCTCCATTTGAAATCCCCACGCCGTGATGAAGCAAATCATAAACCTCGGCGACCAATTGCATGTCACCGTATTCAATCCCGTTATGCACCATCTTGACGTAATGCCCCGCGCCGCCCTTGCCCATCCATGCCACACACGAAGCTCCATCATCGGCTTTGGCTGAGATGGATACCAGCATGGGCTTGACTTGCTCCCAGGCAGACTCCACACCACCAGACATGAGACTGGACCCCCACAGCGCGCCGCTTTCTCCGCCCGAAACGCCCATGCCAACGAAGTGAATTCCCTCCTCTGACAGATTTCTGATGCGCCGCTCAGTATCCACGAAAAAGGAATTGCCCCCATCGATAATAATGTCGTCTTTTTCGAGATGCGATTTAACAGACACAATGGCTTTATCAACAGGTTTCCCTGCTGGAACCATTATCAAAATACAACGCGGCTTGTCCAAAGCGTGGACAAGTTCTTCCAGTGAATCGAAAATTTTGATGCTTTTTTCTTTGAAGAGGGATTTGTCGAATTTTAGGTTTAAGTCAAAACCAGCTACTGAATATCCGTTGCGTTCAAAGTTCAACGCCAAACTCTGCCCCATTACACCCAGACCAAGAATTCCAATGTTCAATGTATTACTCCAATATGCATGTCGCGCTGAGCGGAGCGTCCTTCGACTTCGGGCTTCGCAACCATCGCTCAGCCCTCCGCTCAGGACGAAAGCAACTCTGGCAAAGAGCGCAGTCGAAGCGCAGATTCTGTCAAGTACTTGTTA
This sequence comes from Candidatus Villigracilis sp., assembly GCF_057083605.1. Lineage (NCBI taxonomy): Bacteria > Bacillati > Chloroflexota > Anaerolineae > Anaerolineales > Candidatus Villigracilaceae > Candidatus Villigracilis > Candidatus Villigracilis sp. The sequence continues at coordinate 8,572 of NZ_JBXMTI010000014.1, forward strand.
ATTTACAAAACTTTCTCAGAGTGACATAGTAGAAATTATTTCCTGCACAATGTCCTGCATGGACATTGATATATCTATCGTCAATGCATTCGCTGGCTCTTCAAGCACCGCGAATTGACTTTGCAGCATGTGTGGCTTCATATAATGTTCCTTACGAGCCAACATCCGCGACCAGATCAGATCATAACTGCCTTTGAGATAAACGAGTCTTACGTCATTGTTGCCGTCCATTAATTGCTGACGGTAGCGCTCCTTGAGTGCGGAGCAAGCCAGCACACCAGGACGATCCTTCGTCAGATTAGACGAAATTAAATCATGAAGGGCAACCAGCCAAGAGGCGCGATCTGAATCGTCGAGCGGAATCCCGTTCGCCATTTTTTTGATATTGGCTGGCGGATGAAAATCATCGGCGTCGTAAAAATCCCATCCCAATTTTTCTGCAAGCGCTTTACCCACGCTGGACTTGCCGCACCCCGAAACGCCCATCACGATAAAAAAGCGAATCTTCATATGCCCTGCCGTTTTTCAAATTGATAAATGGACCATGAGTTGTAGAGGTGATGATACAAAATGTAGAAAGTGGGACCCATCGCCACAAGCGGATTGATGAAGGTCAGCGCGATCCAGATGACAAAGGAAAGATTCTTTTGCCCAAGCGACTGGCTGGCTTCCTGCCAATGACTGCGCCCGCCAAGCAGAGCACCCAGGCCAAAGTTGACGACACAAATGACCAGAGGGACCAATGCAATGATGATCAACGTGGAAAAGGAATCGGTGTTTTCATTACGCAGAAAATTCGACGCGTTGGCACTGATGATTAAAAGGTTAAGCAACCAGATGGGAAAAGAAAAGCGCTTTCCCTTGCGAATGAATTCCTGAGACTTTGCAGGCAGACGCGAAACGAGTTGAGCAAGGATCAACGGCACGAACATGACGATCAAAACTGGCTGCAAAACTTCCCAGATCGAGATTTGAACTTCCGCGCCAATCAAAAATGGGAGAGCAATTGGGACGATCAACGCGGTGGCGACATTGGTCAGGATCACAGCAGTGACAACATATTCCACTTCGCCCTTGATAAAACCGATGATGACGGGTGCTGCAATCGCAGTGGGGGCAATGGCAGTCATAAAAGCGGCAAGCGCTAGCGTTGAGCCAAATGGAGCAAGCAGAACATAACCAATGAACGCCGCCACTACATTGGCAAACAACACCCAGATCACACTTTTTTGAAACGATTGCGGCTTGAATTGAATATCCAGAAAGGCAAAGAATAACATGCTCATCAACAGATATTGGATCAGAAATGAAAACGCGTGAAACTGCGGCAGCAACGCGCCGACCAGCATGGTCAACAACAGGGAGAGTCCCTTGCCTTGCGTCTTTAGAAATAATTTAAGTTGGGAAAGTTTTTCAGTCATAAAATAAATTTTCGCCAGACCACACGATAAGCAGGGCGATATGATCTTTCATATTCAAGGGAATGATGCACAGCGGGATAATTCTGTGCCTGCATGGATTCTATAAACCCATCCATTTCAGCAGATGGAAAATGCTGTGTGCCTCTTGCTGTCTTCCAACAATCTTTCAAAACCTGTATATCGCCGCGATGTTCATTTGCTGTGCGGAGGAAGGCATTCAGCAGGCTTTGGGGACTCCCGCCTTCCATAACGAATGGTCGCAAGTGTATACGGACGATCTGTCCATCATCGGAGATGGGGTCAATCACAGGCTCATCAGGTCCCGCGCCCATTTCAGCAAGCTCACGCTCCATCCATTTGCGTGCGCCTTCGGAGTTGGAGATGGCATGCTCGCTGCCCAACGCTGCCTGATGGATCAACTTATATACATCCTGAATTTGCATGACGGGATAACGCAAAAAGTGCGCGCGCAGAACAGCTTCGATTGTCATTGCGAGTTTACTTCATCCGATAGAGAATCTCACCCGCTTTAGGCACGTACAAAATACCCTCATCCTCTTTGTCTTTCCATTCTTCCATGTTGACCTTCGCAGGATCAAGATAACCCAGATTGAGTCGCGCGCAATCTTCGGCGGATATTTTACTCGCAAGCGTCACACGCACATTTGGTTTTTCGATCCCACGCTTTGCGTCCATCACGCCCGAACCGCGCAGATGCGTACTGTGCGCCAGCACTCCAAGTGGAATATTTTTGAAGCGTTCCCAATCGTTCAGGAAATACGGCAGGATGTGATACCCAACTTCGTAAATATATTTTCTATGCACGTGACTGACCATATCCAGATGCGGCGCGTAAATGACTACTTCCCCGCCCAACGCAACCGCAGGCTCAAGCTTATACATGGCTTTTGCACCCGTCCATAATTCATCGTACATCGGAGGCGCACAGGATAAGACTCGTTGAAACGGTTTTTCACACCAGCGGATATGACGTTGCGCGGACAGTTCCGCCGCCTCATTCCAAGCCGACAAATGGTCGCCAACGAATAGCCCGCTCAACCCGTGGCCTTCGACTACCAACGCGATCAACGTCAGCGGAGTCTGCAACCGTTTCGCCGCCGCATGGATCATCGCGCGGACAGGTGTCTCTTTAATTCCAATCGTCCCCACAACCCCCGCCAACGCGCCGAGCCAATGCGTGGCGTTGATCATGTTCGCGCCAGAGATGCCAGGGAAGAGATACTTTGCTCCGCCAGAGAACCCCACCACTTCATGCGGGAAGGTGGGTCCCAGAATAATGATATGGTCGTGCTCCAACACGGTTTTGTTGATGCGGATTTCCACTTCATTCGGCAGGGATGAATGCCAGTTGTTCCCAGCAATTTGCTTGATCTCATCCTGCTCGATCACGCCAAGTGATGTCAATGCTGTGGGCGTATCCCAGGCATGATTTAGTAAACCAACTGTAGCGTATTGCGTGTTCCGTTCTTCGGCAGTAATGCCAACCAGTTTATTGAGACTCTCTTCACTCAACGGCGGATGCGTCCCCAGTGCGACCATGAAATCAAGTTGTTTTGCATCGCGCAACATATCCACAAGTGCACGGAACAAAAATGGCAACGGCAATGACCGCGTGTGATCAGGAATCAACACTAGCACACGCTGATTGTTGAATTGACCTTCAAGTGTGCTGAGCGTATTACGTATTTCGTCATCCGTTAAAAGTTGACCGTTAAGGGTTGTTGCCTTAGCTTGTAGCATAATTGTCCGTTTTCATTCGTGAATCCGTTACAGAGTCCGTTTATCAAACTCCGCTAAATGCCGAGAACCCGCCGTCAATCGGAATCACAGCCCCTGTCACAAAAGCGGAGGCGGGGGAGATCAGCCACATCGTCGCACCGAACAGGTCTTCGGGAGTCCCGAAGCGGTTCATCGGGGTGTGAGTCAAAATGGATTGGCCGCGCGGAGTCAATTCCCCCGATTCTTTATCCGTGAGCAGAAATCGATTCTGTTCCGTGAGAAAAAATCCAGGCGCGATGGCGTTGACACGAATCCGCGGTGAATAATTCTGCGCCATGTGGACAGCCAGCCATTGCGTGAAGTTGTTGATGGCCGCCTTCGCCGCCGAATAGGCAGGGAGGCGCGTGAGCGGACGAAAGGCATTCATCGAAGAGACATTGAGGATCACGCCTTCGCCACGTTCTGCCATGTTACGACCAAAGATCTGACACGGCAAAATCGTGCCAAGCAGATTCAAATCACCGACATGACGAAGTGCATCGAGCGGTAGATCGAAGAAGGACAGATCGGGTTTGGTTGTCGCAGACGGATGATTACCACCTGCTGCATTAATGAGAACGTCTACCTCACCAAATTCAGTTATGATGGCTTCGTTTGCCTTATGCAAAGTTTCATCCGACAACACGTCACCTTGAACATAAAAAGCCCGCCCTTTGTCTGTTGAATTCGTATTGATTTCTTCAACAACTTTTGCGCCTTGTTTCTGATTACGACTTAATATAACAACATTCGCATTGCACCCAACAAGCGTGCGAACCATTTCAACCGCGAGCACACCTGCTCCACCAGTGACCAGCACTGTGCGGCCCGTAAAATCGTACAATGATCGAAGTTCTTCCAGATTCATTCTATACCTTTAGCAAATTTAAATGTTTATCGAAGTGTGCTTTCAATGTGTCAAAATATGCATCATCATGCTTAACGAGCGCAGCCTTCAAATCTGCGCCATATTGCGTCAGCGCCGAACCAAACGTGACATGCAGCACTTCGCGCGCGTGAAAATCTTCCAATAATGAAGGCAGGTCATCCGTGTTTGGTAACAGATTCAACTCAGCAGAAACGTGATAGGTCTTCTTGTCGGTTTCATAACGTTCACGTCCGAGCGAGTAAATTTTCAAGAACAGGTCAGGTTCATGCTTCGCCAAAACACGCAACGCTTCAAGGTAACTCGTCCCTGCTGTCTTCACGTGAATACGTTCGCCCCAATGTTTCGCCACCAACGGATAGACACTAAATTTGTCCGAACCCGAATGCAAACTTAATTTATATGTTCCAAAATGCGTGGTCACGGCAGCGTGTTTGGCTAATTCGGTATCTAACGCATTCAAGTCGCCGATGTAATCCACTCCTTTTTCAAAACGACCGATAAAGCGTGGTGCAAGCGATGTGAACTTTACACCTTTGCGAGTCAATTCATTGGCAATATAAAAATGTTCGAGCGGAGTAGTGGGTGAGTCTGTTTCATCTACGGAGACTTCAAAATCGAACGCATCTTTCAAATCAGATAAATGACTGAACATGGATATGGCATGTCCGATGGCTCTGCCATACTTGACCGTTGCCCGCATCAGAGACTCAGCTTCAAATCGACCCCAAACTTGATTGCCATTCTGATCCAGATACAACGCTGACAGTTCATCCCAGTAAAGATTTGCAACCTTTTGCTTCACCACGTCAATGGAATCTGAATCTGCATTGTTATCTACATGTTCGCCAGGGTCAACAGTGAAGAAAGTATATCCTGCCGCGATAAATGGAGGAATGTCATCCACCGTTTTCAAGTGATCGGCATCTGCGCCCCAGGCGGACTCCCATTTGGCGGCATCAACCGCGCGTTTGGCATCGTCCATGACTTGCTGGGGAGTTCGTCCCGTGCGCGTATTCTCACGCACGGATTGTTGTGCAAAAACCGGTGCAAACTTTGTACCTTTGACTGATGCGATATGACCAGGCGTGGCCAGTCCAAGGCGATCACCGAAGCCGAAGGATGGGGAAAGACCAAGAGGAGAAGGCATGTTGGGCTCCGTTTTCAAAAATTTATGTCATTGCAAAGACTTGTCGTGACCTTTGTAATGATATAGTTTCAGTTGACAAATTATGTGAAATCAGCAGGCAGCTTTTTGCATCTGGCAAAATTGCGGCTGACAGGTTGTATTAAGGAGGAGGCTGGACTAATTCAAGGGTGATACCGTCTGGATCTGTAAAGTAAATGGTATAGCCGCCTTTATTTACCCCGGCTTCAATGGCAATCGGATTATCCGCTTTGAATTTGACGCCCAGGTCCTTAAGTCGTTTAAACTCGGCGTGAATATCATCCACCATGAAAGCCCAATGTCCCACACCAGTGCGATTGGTGTCAAGAGGAATATCCTCTCCGCGCGGGTGAATATATTCCACCAGTTCGATATGATGCCGCGACATCGGGATCGTTTCACTGGGCACGCGCAACTGAGCCACTTTAAGATGTGCATCTTTAAAGGCCACCAGTTTGTCGGTATATTCATTTTTCTGAACCTGATCGCGCACAAACTCCAGACCCAATACCTCGGTATACCATTTCACCGATTCTTCAATGTTACTGACTGTGAATGAAACGTGCCAGAATCCCCGAATCATCTTAGAACCTCGCGTACTTTTTTCTCCATCAGAAGCAAGGTTGCTTTGGCAGTATGTTTGCCTGTCATTGCTTCCTGCACCCCTGACCATAAAATATCTTCGATCAGGGGATATTTGGCAAACTTTGGCGGCACCATGGCGTATTGCACAACGGTCTCTTCTAAAACTGCCATTCTTTTTGCATCCCGTCCATTTTGTGTCAACTTTATCTTTTCAAATATGGATTTGCGCACTGGCGTATGTCCGCCCACACTTGCTTCGTGCCATTGGATTTCCGGACTGGTGAGATATTTTGCCAATGCCAGTCCGCCTCGCGGATCGCGTGCTGCTTTGGGAATGGCAAAGGAATGTCCGCCCGCATAAGACTTCCGAATCCCTGCGGGACCTTCGGGATACACTGCCACATCGAATTGATCAAAGACTTTACAGGTTTCACGCTTTTGATACAAACCATAGAAGCCAGGAAAATCGCCGACCATCAATACATCGCCATCGCGAAAGCGACCTGAAATTTCATCGTAGTACCAATTTTCAAGCAGGTCAGGCGGTGTGACACGATCTACAGCATGGACACGATGTAGAAAATTTAATGCCCATTCACCTGCTTCGCTATTGAAGATAGGGTTGAGTTCTGCGTCAAATAAATCTCCACCTGCCATGCCAAGTAATTCATAGAATGTGCCGAACAAGCCAGAATGACGGCCAGGAAATGCAAAACCATAGAAACCATCACGTTTATGTTTGACCATTAAATCTTCAGCCTCATCCCAGGTTTGTGGGGCATCGATCAGGTCTGCGCGATAAAATAGTATTCGGGCGTCAAAGTTTCGGGGAAGCTGCATCAGCTTCTCGTGAGTCTGATCCGTTCCTGTTGCGAAACGACACAACTCCAGAACACGCGGTACAAAGTCGCTTAGCTCATCTGCATCGACTAGTTCATCCAACGGACGCAAATGCTCCGCCTGCGACGGACAATATTTGGTGTGTGTGGAGATCATGTCGTAATGACCGTTCTCCGTGCCGAGATCCTTTGCCATGCGTTCGTTCAATTCAACATGCGGCAGACGCACGTCCACATGCAAGTGATAGCCTGTTTGCTCTTCAAAAGTAGGCAATAATTCCAGCAAGCCATCATATTGAGGACCACTAATCAAAGCAAGATGTAATTCCTTCATTAGAACATCGCCTCCACAGCTTCCACAATATCAGCAGGTTGGGGCAGAACAGCATTTTCGAGCGATTCAGCAACGGGGATCGGCACATGCTTCGCTCCCAGCCGCCGCGGAGGCATGATCAATGTATCTGGGGTCTGTTCATACATGCGGGCAATGATCTCTGCGCCTAATCCGCAATTGCTATGAGCTTCATGTACGACGAGTAAGCGACCTGTTCCCTTAACCGATTCAAGAATGGTGGCCATATCAAGAGGCTCGATCGTTCGCAAGTCGATGACTTCAGCTTCAATTCCCTTTTGTGAAAGAGTCTCGGCTGCTTCAAGTGCAAACAATAAAGTTCTTGAGTATGAAACAATGGTGATGTCTCGTCCGTCGCGTTTGATTTCCGCTTTTCCAATGGGAATGGAATAATCACCTTCGGGTACCTCACCTTTGGTATTGTACAGAAGTTTATGTTCGATAAAGATGACTGGATTTCCAGCGCGGATACTGCTCTTGAGAAGGCCTTTTGCATCCGCAGGTGTGGAAGGCGCCACGATTATGAGACCCGGCACTTGTGCGAGCCATGTCTCAAACGATTGCGAATGCTGTGCGCCGTTTCCGCGCCCGCCGCCTTGCTGTGCGCGCACGACCATTGGGATGGACACCGTTCCACCGGACATATAACGTAACTTGGCTGCTTGATTTACGATCTGGTCCGCGGCCACCAATGCAAAATCCATAAATAATAATTCCACCACAGGCCGCATGCCAACCATTGCCGCGCCGATGCCAACCCCCACAAAACTTGATTCGCTGATCGGGGTATCGCGCACACGCTCTGCGCCGAACTCATCGATCAGATCTTTGGTCACGCGAAAGATACCGCCATGATGGCCGATATCTTCGCCCATCAGAAATACACGCGGATCAACTTTCATTTCTTCACGAAGTGCTTCGTTCAACGCCTGGGCATAGGTTATGTTTGGCATAAATGATTCACCTAAATAAATACATCTGTAAACGCATCCGCTGGTTGTGGGGCAGGGCTGGATTCTGCAAATTGAAGCGCATCTGTGATAATCGCTTTAGCTTTGCTATCAAGTTTGGCTAGATATGAATCGGTACAGCCTAATTTGAGAAGACGCTTCCCACAACGGATGATCGGCTCATTCTCTTTGGCCTTTGCTACTTCTTCTTTTGTGCGATAGATTTCCGGGTCGCCCATCATGTGTCCCCACAGACGATAGGTCATCGCCTCGATATAAGTGGGACCGCCGCCTCCCCGTGCCTTAGCTGCTGCACTTTCAACGGCGTTATATACCGCTTCAACATCGTTTCCATCTATTTGCACTGACTCAAAACCAAAACTTGCTGCCCGCTTGTGAGTCTCCACGACAGAAGTTGTTTCGTGCGAAGGAGTCATCTCGGAATATAAGTTGTTCTCGCAAATCAGAATCAACGGCAGTTTCCAAATCACTGCAAGATTTAAAGATTCAAGAAACACACCCTGATTAACTGCGCCTTCTCCAAAATAAGCCAGCGCAACATTATCTTTTTTCTGCAGCTGCGAAGCGAGTGCCGCCCCGGCAGCATGCGGGACTCCGCCCGCGACGATCGCGTTCGCTCCGAGCAATCCCACGGAAGGATCGGTGAAATGCATTGAACCGCCCTTGCCTTTGGAACAGCCGGTAACTTTGCCTAGCATCTCGGCCATTGCCGCGCGTACATTTAAGCCTTTCGCAAGCGCTTGTCCATGACCTCGATATGTACAGGTCATGTAATCATCTGTTCGGACTGCCCAACAGCCGCCTACTGCTGTCGCTTCCTGACCAACACACGGGTGGAATGAGCCGCGAATTTTTCCCTGTTGATATAAACTGCGGATCGCTTCTTCAAATTTTCGAATCACAAGCATTTGCCGATAGGCATCTTGTAATTGCTCCGAAGTCAAAGGCATGGGGCTATTTCCTCACTTCAATAATATTTATGCGACGATCTCTGATGGACGCACACTGCGTGCTTCGTTCATTGAACGATAGGCAGCTTCCACTACGCGTAAAGTGCCGAGATTATCTTCAGCAGAAGTTAACGGCTCGCCGTTGGTTTGAATTGCTTCCATCAACGATGCCATTGGCCCATAAAAAGCGTCCGGAATCCATTTACCGGGCAAGGTGGCTGAAAAATTTCGTTCAGGATGGCTTCGGCCTGTAAAAGCAAGTGTGTCACTGCGGCCATCGGGATAATCATAATTAGTGCCAATCGTTCCTTCGATCACACCCTCATTGCCGAGCACACGGAAGTTCGAATAAAGCGCAGGTGACCAATCATAATGACAGATCGCGATCAGGATTTGCAGATCATTTGAGTAATCCCATGTTGTGATTGTTTTAGTCTCGCCTCTGGCTTTTTGTGCAGGGTGCTTGCTGTGACGACTAGTCACCAAAGTTGGGTTGCCAAAGAGATATCGCAGGGAATCGAGATAGTGAATGGAGTGGAACAATATTTCAAGGCGTGGTTGGCTGGCGATCCACGGCCACATTTCCCATGGAGTGTGAATGCTTACCTGTACTTGCACATCCAGAATATCCCCGAGCCAGCCTTCGCTCATGATCGCGTGTGTTGCTTGAATAATAGAACTCCAACGAAACTGCTGATGCACAGCCATTTTGATGCCTGCTTTTTGCGCGAGTGATGTCATTTTTACTGCGTTGGAATAAAGGATAGAAAAGGGCTTTTGACAAAGCAGATGTTTTCCTGAGGCGATCACTTTGGTAACGACATTCCATTGCTCTTCCGGCACAACGGCGACATCCACGATCTGTACCATCGGATCTGACAATAGTTCATCCAATGATCGATACAATTTCTTCAACTGATGGGTTCGCACCGTCTTTTCGGCCGCTTCCTGGTTACGGTCATATCCACCGATCAAATTAAAACCGTTGGCTTGATAGGATGGAATGTGACCATAATTCACGATCCCACCACATCCCGCAAAGGCGATGCCGTAGTCGATTTTTGGAGGCAGCTTGCGTTTAAGTGCCGATTGGATAAGCTGGGGAATGGAATCCATCGTCATTTGAAGCATTAACCTTTGACTGCCCCAATCAACAAACCGCGGGTGATATATCTTTCCAGGACAATAGCAATCACGATCACAGGGACGATCATGATCAGGATCAATACAGACATATTCCACCACTGTGGGCCGCGTGTGGCATTTTGTGCCGCAATGGTCAGCGGCAAAGTTTGCACCTTTGCGCTCGAGAGGAATAGGGCTAACAGATACTCATTCCAGGTAAAGACCAGTACAAATAGAAAAGTGGCAACCAAGCCTGGGATTGCCAGAGGCAAAACAATGGACCAAAAGATCCGATAGCGCGAAGCGCCATCAATCGATGCACATTCTTCCAATTCAATAGGGATTGTGCTCATGTAATCGCGCATCAACCAAATCACGATCGGCAGGTTGCTGGTCACGTAGGTGATGATCAGTGCCGCGTATGTATCTAACAGGTGCAACTGCTGAAATAAAATATAGATTGGGATAACTACCGCCACCGGTGGCAGCATACGTTGGGAGATCATCCAGAAGGCAATATCGTTATTACCCAAAGCTCGTTTGAAGCGGCGGCCAATGGTTTGCAAGAGAATAATAAATACCACCGCAGAAACAGCAATTGCAATTTTCCAGGGCACACCCAAAGAGGCCGCAACAATACTTAATACAACGCAGCCAATGAAGGTAAGAATTGCGCCCACCCGCGGGCGGTAATCAAAACGCACGAGGGCATATGCTGCAGTGGCTCCGAGTGCCAGGGCTATCAAAGCACTAAGAGGGGCAACAATGACGGTATTGCTAAAATTTCGAAGCGTATCGTTGCTGAGATCCCCCACTAGAATGTACTTCCAGGCATCTAGGGAAGGTTTAAAGTCAACAAAAGGAATATAGAAGGGGCCCTCGGCAACCTGGCTGGAAACCTTAAAAGAAGTTATGACCAACCAGTAAAGAGGAAATATGATCAGAAACGCCCAAATTCCCAGCACCAGGTAGGATAATAGCGCACCGATCGGCGAGGGAGTATTAATTGTTTTACTTTGAAACCAGCGCTTCATGTTCCTGCTCCAAGATTTAATATAGATACGATAAACTTTCGCTGCTAGAGGGTTTCCACTGTACGTTGACGAATCAAATTAACGAAGATCATGGCAAAAAATGTTACAAGAAATAGAAGCATGTAGGCCACCGCGGCGGAAGCGCCTATATTAAGTGCCCGCCAGTTAATGTAGGCGTGGTATGTCAAAGATTGGGTAGCCGTACCCGGGCCGCCATTTGTCATTACATTGGGCAGGTCGACAATCTTAAAGGCCTCTATCAGGCGGATCAGGATCAAAGTCATACTCACAGGCAGGATTGCAGGCCAAGTGATATGGCGGAATATTTGCCATGAATTTGCCCCGTCTACAGTAGCGGCCTCAATGGGCTCAACAGGCTGACTCTCTAATGCAGCGACCAACACGATAAACATAAAGGGTGTCCACTGCCAAATATCCCCAATTAAAATGGCGGTTCGTGCCCCCCAGGCATTGTTTACCCAGGAAAAATCAATCAGACCAAGCCCCTGCCAAATGGGTGTAAAGGGTCCTTTACTTGTATCCGTAAGCATGCGGAACATGTAAGCAACGCCTACAGGTGTGATCATCATGGGGAGCAAAAATATCACTCGAAAGAAACGCCGGCCTGGCAGGTTCTGTACTGTCAGAAGGGCCAGGCCCAAACCTAAAATATATTGAAAGAAGATTCCTACGAAAACATAAACCAGTGTAATACTTGCAGTTCCCAATCGGCCGCCGTTCCACAAAGTGTGGACCAGCATCCAGGTTATCAACCCGCTGCCTATTGCTAACAACAGACGGCCGATCAAGCCGCCAATGGAAACCTTGGCATTCAACAAATAGCGGGCCAAAAAAATTGCCAATGCAATAACAACCACGCCAAACACGATCCATGTCATTGGTGTGCTGGATGCGAATTTCCCGAGGAAATGAGTTCCTTCAGATCCTGTAAACAACTTTTTGTAATTGTTTAACCCAACAAAGGTGAACTTATAGCCGCCCGGGGCAATATCAAATTTTGCCAGAGAGACGTACAATGATGCAAGCAGAGGGAAGATCGACAGGAATAACAAAGCTAGGACTGTCGGCAAAATAAATATCGACCCGGCCAGACGGTCGGCGGCACTCGAAATTACTGAATGGAAACGGGACGGTTGCGCTTCTTCGGGTTGAGTATTCATGATCACCAGTTTAATTAGCAGGCTCAAGGCCCAACCCAATCTGAGTTGGGCCTTGAGTAAATGCGTTCGATTATTGATTAAGGCAACTATTGCCCCAAGGTGCCCTTGTAGAACTCCAATTGTGCATCACGACCGGCTTCTTCAGTGATCGTTTCCCAGGAGTCATATAGTTGTTGTGCGGCTTCGTCCGTGGTCAGATCTCCGGCAATATATTCAGAAAGGATGCGATCCAGTTCGACTTGAATATATTCATGGCTCTTCGGAATGCGCAGATCTGCAGCCATGTTCGGACTGTCAAAGCTCTCTTTGATACCGTTGAGGTATTGTTCCGCAGCAGCCTCACTAAAGCCTGCATCAACCCAGGGTTGCAAGTCTTCGAACTGCGAGATGCGGAAGGGATTGTAGCCAGTTGCGCCAACGACAACATCTGCATTAGATTGCGCTGGTTGGGCCATATAGGAGAAGAATGCGTAAGTGGCGTCTTTCTGTTTTTGATCAACTGCCGCATTGACTGCGCCCGCCCATCCACCAAAGGAGGCAAACGGAGCATGATTCACACCATCGACTGCGTAAGGGCAGGTGGTGGCATCACAAGCAACAAGCTTGCCAGTCTCCCAATCCAGAACTTCGGTTGAACCAGGATTCGAGATTGCGCCTGTCTTGTTGGTTACCTTCGAATCAGGAGCAATGGCGAGTGGTCCAATATCGCCCCAGTCCATGGTGAGAGCACATCGGCCGGAGATGAACAAGCCGCGGGAATCGCCCACGCCTTGATTCGTTTCATCAGGCGGGCCGTACAGGCCAGTTTCCTTGTAAACTTCCAAGGCACGTTTGAAGGCGTCGTTGTTTACGAGCGGGGTCATATCCTTCGTGTTAAAGAAGGGCCCTTGGCTGGTTCCCTGGCTTTGAATGTAAGGCGCAGCAATCGACCAGATCCACCAGTAGGATTGTTGCGCTGGAGCCTTGGAAATACAAGAGCCATAATCAGCTTCGCCATCACCATTGAGGTCTGTGCCATTAAGGGCTTTTGCAACAGCTAGATAATCGTCCCATGTCTTCGGGGGCTCTAAACCAGCATCAGCCAGCGAGTCAATTCGATAATAGACCATGTGCATGTCGCCATCGAGCGGAATGCTGTACACTTTGCCAGCGTAGGAGTTGAAATCGCGGAAGAACGGTGCAACATCATCCCATTCCAGGGCTGCATCTTTCTCAACGTAGGGGGTTAAGTCTTCAACCAAACCGGCGGGAGCAAAATCCGTAATCCAGGAAGGCGCGAAGAGGTAACCATCATACGCATTTGTTCCGGATGCAGCATCTGTCAGAACCTTTTGGTATAACTCGCTGTTGGGTACTGTGATGATATTGACGGTAGCACCAGTGAGTTCTGTAAAATCCGGGCCGCGGCGCTGAAGCGGTTCAGCGACCTGCGGCCCCACAAAAGTGAGAATGTCGATGGTAACGCCATCATACATCTTGCCCGTGGGTGCTTCAGTCGCTGCTGGGGCTTCGGTTGCAGCGGGTGCTTCGGTTATAGCAGGAGCTTCAGTTGCTGGTACCACAGTTGCAGGAGTACCGCAGGCTGTGATCAGCACACTGATGACGATCATTAAACTCAATAGCTTGAAAAGCATATTCTTGCTGTTCATGAAATCTCTCCTTCTTCACTAGTTGTTCTAAATAGAGTTTGTTACTGCTGAAATAGTTTACAATTGGAAGGAAGCGGTACGTACCATCAAGTCAATAGGCTATTTCCTTTCTACTTACAGAGATGATCACCTGCGTGCAGCGGGTTCGTATCTGCGGCGAGGACCTAAGCTATGACTGGTGAATTGCTCGCCGCCAGGTTGTTTTTCTTAACTTGGCTAACAGCACTGGTGTGTGCCGCTTTTTTGTTCATATGAGTGGGGGAGTAAAAAAAGTTAGCAGCTCTACCAGATCCTGTTTTTCATTTCGCAACGCATGCTCAAGGCCAATGGGTATTGCGATTATTTGTCCATCTCTGATAGGGACCTCCGTCTGATCTAAAGTCAGGATCGCATTCCCCTTAATGACCCAGACCGTTTCAAGTTGCTGTGCATGCCGGTGACGACCAATATTGCCGCCCGGCGGGACTCTTACTACGTTGACACTGGCCAGCGGATTGTCTGCTGATGTCAGCAGGCCCTTCATATAAATACCCGGAAAACGGGCATGTTCCTGCCATTCTCCAACCACGAGATCGGCAATGCGAGGCAGGGCCATCAATTCATTTCCATGCCACCGTCCACGTTAAGCGATTGTCCGGTGATATAAGCTGCATCAGATGAGCATAAAAATGAAATGGCTCCAGCAACATCTTCAGTTTTTTCAAGACGACCCAGTGGGATTTTCGCAACCATGCGGGCTAGTGATTCTTCCGGTGTAATGCCAAGAGCAGACGCGCGAATTTCATGGATGCCGACCGTCATGGGTGTGTCTACTACACCTGGGCAGACCGCATTAACTGTAATACCCTGTGATGCAAAAGCGAGCGCCGCCGATTGTGTCAGGCTGATCACCGCACATTTAGCAGCGGCATAATGTGCCTGGTCTGAACGCCCTGATCGACCAGATATGGAAGAAAGATTGATGATACGCGCCCCTTGTTGCATATGTCTGGCTGCGAATTGCGTTGCAAAGAAAACAGTCTTAAGATTAAGCGTTAGGATGGCATCCCACTCCTGTTCGTTAATTTCGAGGAATGGAGTTATGAGTACACGACCGGCATTGTTAACAAGCACGGTCAACTGACCCCATTTAGCTGATTGCTCTATTACATTTTGAACATCTTCCAGTTTAGTTAGATCTGCAGTCAAGGCCAATGCCTGTGCTCCCAGATTGTCGATTTCTTTTTTGACTTTGTCCAGTGCATTTGCGTTTATATCGACTATTGCAACTGCAAAGCCATCCCTGGCCAGACGGTGCACAATCGCCCTGCCGATTCCTTGTGCTGCACCTGTAACAATCGCAACCTTTAGCATGGAAGAGCTGCTGTTCATGAATCATTTCCCTTCTGTGATTTAGATATATCTTCCAATACCTCGCGCGAAAATGCCAAATGCTTGATCATTGCCTGACGTGCGGCTTCTGCATCCCCGCTCTCCACAGCCGCCACAATCGCTTCATGCTGATCAAAGACTAAATTTACAGGACGTGGAAAATCTTCCCAGGTCAGGATTATATGATCGCGTAACTGGTCGATTAAAGGGGCAAGCAATATCTTGAACAGGTCGTTTTGGGTGGCTTCAGCCAAAGTGACATGCAGGCGAAAATCCAGCTCAGCCATCTGCTGGGCGGTCTTATCGCCGGTCCGCATCTGTTGGCAAATCTGACGAAGTTGTGACCGTTGTTCGGGTGTGGCCCGACCCGCAGCAAGCGCAACCAGCTCAACTTCCAATACCCGTCGCACTTCATTTAGGCGGATTTCGAAGTCGACTTGGTTGGTGAGTTGCATATAAGTTTGCAGGGAGCGGGACACCATATTAAAGTCGGCAAGTCGGACGGAAACCCCGCTGCCGGTTGTTGATTCGAGCACGCCACGTGCCTCCAAAGCCTTGACAGCCTCACGAACCACCGTACGGCTGACTCCAAAGGCCTCAGATAGTTCGCGCTCTGGCGGCAAGCGAAACCCAGGCTTCCACGCCCCGGATGAAATCAGTTCCAATACTTTTTCAACTACGCGCTCGTAAAGGCGTTGTTCACGTTCCAAAGGCTCGATGGATGCGCCTTCCAGAAGGGAGCTATTGTTGGAGAGTTCTTCAGACATACTAATTCCTTGTTTGTATGATGGAGTTCTGTAATATGGTATACTGTACTACCTTAAATTTTATTTGTCAATAGGAGTATTTAGGCAATATTCATCATGAAATATGTTTTTAAGGAAAAATCCATGAAGACCTACCAAAATCCTATAAAAGGCCCCCAGTTAACCGCAAATCCAAACGAAATATTTCTACTTGCCAGCGGTGACTTGCGTTTATCAGCCAATCAAACCTGCTGGCCCGCCCAATTGGAAATGGAACAACAAATCAACAAGGCATTTGTTACTGAAGGCTGGACCGTGAAACGGGCGCATCCCTACGATGAAGTATTGAAACACGGCTTCATTTGGAATCAACGCATGGGAATGGATGTTTTCAAAATGATCCCACCGCAAGCACCGTTGATTGTTGCCGTAGCGGTTTGGCAATACAGCTATCATGTCCTTGCCGGGCTGCGTGATCATCGCGGTCCGATTCTGACCATTGCCAATTGGAGCGGACAATGGCCTGGGCTGGTTGGTTTGTTAAATCTGAATGGTTCACTCACTAAAATGGGTGTTACATATAGCACGATCTGGAGTGAAGACTTCAGGGATGATTTTTTCCTGAAAGGGATTCGACAGTGGCTGCAAGAGGGGACAATCTCTCACGATGCGCGCCACGTTCGCAATCTCGACCTGACTCAACTACCTGCAGAGGAATCCCGGCTGGGAGTTGCGCTCGCTCAAGAGCTTAAGAATGACAAGGCCATCTTGGGAATCTTTGATGAGGGCTGCATGGGAATGTACAATGCCATCATCGATGATGAATTGCTGAATCCTTGTGGAGTATATAAGGAGCGATTCAGCCAGTCGGCTTTGCTGGCGGAGATGCGGCTTGTTTCAAACGAAGAAGCCAGGGCGGCACATACCTGGCTCGATGAAAAGGGTATGCGCTTCGCAGTTGGAAATGATGATACAACCGAGCTTACCGATGCGCAAATCCACGAACAACTAAAAATGTATATTGCCGCGATGCGGATTGCGTATGCCTTTGGTTGCGACGCGATTGGAATTCAATACCAGCAGGGACTAAAAGACATGACTCCTGCTTCTGATCTCGTGGAAGGATTGTTAAACAACGTTGAGCGTCCGCCTGTATATCATAAAGAAACAGGAAAAGAGCTTTTTCCTGGAAAAGCCTTGCCACATTTCAACGAGGTAGATGAAGGCGCCGGTTTGGATGCGCTTATCACAAACCGGGTATGGACAGCCATGGGCTTGGATCCAGCAACGACGTTGCACGATATTCGCTGGGGGCGGCATTATAAAGATGATCAAATTGATGAGTTCGTCTGGGTGTTTGAGATTTCCGGCGCGGTGCCCGCATCTCATTTTGTAGGCGGTTATGCTGGGGCAGTAAGCGAGCGTCAGCCCGCCATGTATTTCCCCAAAGGCGGCGGAACCATCAAGGGCGAGAGCAAGCCCGGTGAAATTGTGTGGAGCCGCGTTTACATTCAAGATGGGACACTACATGTAGATATGGGTCGTGGTTCAGTTGTAGCATTGTCGGCTGAAGAAATGAAATTCCGTTGGGAGTCCACCACCCCGCAATGGCCCATCATGAGCGCCGTTTTGCATGGCATAAGCCGCGATCAATTAATGGCTCGTCACAAAGCTAATCATATTCAGGTGGTTTATACTCCAACAGCAGAGTTGGCCGATAAAGCCTTGGCCGCAAAGGCAGTCATGTTCGCTGAAATGGGGATTGCCGTACATGTGTGCGGAGATGTGAAATTAGGCTAATATAACTTTGAGCTATTTACCCTATCATGATCTTTGGACGATACTGTAATGCCTCTGCCAAATGCACGGACTGGATTTCTTTGCTCCCCGCCAGATCCGCGATTGTGCGAGCAAGTTTCAGGATGCGATGATAGGCACGCGCGGAGAGTTGCAATTGGCTCATCGCCGCACGCATCAAACTTTGACCTTCAGCCTGCAACTGACAAAATTGCCTTACCTCCCCAACCCGCATATCCGCGTTGCAGACGATATCTCTTGCCTCCCCATTTGAAAAGCGTTTATTTTATATATCTCTGGCAGCCTGAACCCGCGCGCGAATCTTTTCGCTGGATTCACCCACCCGATCTCCGCTCAACTTTTCATAATCCACCCGCGGGACTTCGATGTGAATGTCAATGCGGTCCAGCAGGGGACCAGAGATGCGCTTTTGATATTTCGTCACCATGGCAGGTGCGCAGGTGCAGGGCTTGAGTGAGTCGCCATAATAGCCACACGGGCAGGGATTCATCGCGGTAACAAGTTGGACTCCGAATTTCTCCGATCCAAGAACTCATTTAATTTTTCAGCCTCAATGATGATCCCTAATCCTGGTAGGTTGAGTGCTTCAAGTTTGCCTTGACGAATCCATGCTCTGATCTGTTTTGAGGTGGCGTGGCAAACCTGTGCGGCCTGATAAACCGTGAAATAGTTGCCGCGTGGTATTGATATGGGGAGGGTTTTCGGTTCCCTGTTTTCGATCAGTTCTCTGGTTCCTTTTCTTTCTCGCACTTTTCTGCCGTAGTCAGCGATGAGCCGATAAACCTTGTTGAGGGCTTGTTTCGCATCTTCTTTGTCATAAACTGAAATACGCTTCAACAAGCTTTCCTGTGATGAGAGAAATTCAACAAGGGCTATTGCTTGGTCTGCGCTAAGTTCTATTTGGTTTTTCAGCATCCAATCTCCTCCAACTTTTGTTGTTTGTTGATGGAGAGTTTGCACTACTGTTTGAAAGTTGGAATGCCGGGGAGCCAACCACCAAACCTTTGGTCTTCCATACGCTATTGTCTTGCAGGTGTTCAAGGAGTTCGATCGCATATCCTGCATATAGATGAGTAACGATGCGATGATCTGCATCCCATAGGACAATTCCTCGCTGTTGCCAATCTTGCTGCTGAAGTTGAGTAAGCCAGGAGGGAGGGTTCGGCGGGGAGGCGAAGTACCCCTCGAAGTTGAGATGGATTCCCCATGTGGTTTGATCTAGAACGGTTGAAAGATTCTGCATAGGAACCTGCCTGTAGTGATGAATTGACTGGAACAGTATAAGGCAGGCAGGGTCTAGGATTGGATAAGTTGTCGATAGTTAGCAAAAAGTGGATTGATCGTTTATAGGAATGTTTTAAACGAAAACACCCCTATACGTGGGGGTGTTCATTCGTTTTTAGATTTTTGTTCTCTATTTGGTGGGTACAAAGTTTTGTGGCCTGAATTTATACCCATAAACGATCAGCCCTCGTTCATCGCCATCGTTTCGCATCTTGCGGGTGACCATTTCGACGGGCATGCCGATCTGGATTTCGCTGTTGTCTACATCAGTTAGCTGTGCGGTGAGCATGGGGCCTTCGTCCAGTTTGACGATGGCTACGGTGTAGGGAGCGTTCGCATCATAGCCTGCTGGGGCTTCATACACGGTGGTGTAGGAATACACTTCACCTTTTCCGCTAAAAGTAA
Organism: Candidatus Villigracilis sp.; assembly: GCF_057083605.1. NCBI lineage: Bacteria > Bacillati > Chloroflexota > Anaerolineae > Anaerolineales > Candidatus Villigracilaceae > Candidatus Villigracilis > Candidatus Villigracilis sp. The sequence goes on from NZ_JBXMTI010000014.1 coordinate 28,136, forward strand.
ATAATTCCTTGGCTTCATCGCCGCAGTTGGGGCAGACATCTCGAGGTGGGAAGATTTTATGATCACAGTGTGGGCAGACTTCGCCTACCAGACCATATCGTTGTTTTTTGAGACGCCAATGTCGTGGGATTTCCATTCTTAATTTCCTTTCTTCGATGATGCTAATTCTATCCTGCGGGACTCTCAAAGACTCTCAGGCTTGTTTCCTTACGCAAATGTTAATAGGAGAGGTTTGTCATAAAAACGCACCATAATCAGATGAGAAAATGACTCTCGAAACGGATCAAATATCGGCTTGGGGCGAGGCGGTTTGTCATCCTATAAATCATATATAATGACGGCTGATGAAAATCCTATTGATCAACCAGGCCTTCGTCTCACCTGATGAACCAGGGCATACACGCCATTTTGAGATGGCGAAATTTTTGCAAACTCGCGGACATGATCTGGTAATCGTGGCAAGTGACTTGAATTACCAAACTGGCAAACGAACGATTGAGCATCGCGGCATCTTCGCCGAGCAGAATTTTGAAGGCGTGCGCATACTGCGCTCGTACATTTACCCCACCCTGCATCGCAGTTATTTCTGGCGCATCATTTCCTTTTTTAGTTTCATGTTCAGCTCGGTGTGGACTGCTTTGCAAGTCAAAGATGCGGACTTGATCATGGGCACTACGCCCCCCATCTTTCAAGCAGTTTCTGCATGGTTCGTGGCTTTGATTCGGCGCAAGCCGTTTTTGCTCGAAGTGCGTGACCTGTGGCCTGAGTTTGGAGTGAGTATGGGCGTGTTGAAAAATCCGATCCTAATTGCACTCGCGCGCTGGCTTGAAAGATTTTTGTACGCACGTGCCACACATATTTTGGTGAATTCACCTGCCTACCGTGATTACATGATCGCAAAAGGTGTGCACGAAAGCAAGGTCACCTACATCGCCTATGGTACAGATGTGGACATGTTCAATCCATCAATCGATGGTTCATCCATTCGCAAGGAATTAAAACTGGAGGATAAATTTGTAGTGCTGTACGCAGGCGCGTTGGGTCAGGCCAATGACATCGACACCATTTTGCGGGCAGCAGAAAGATTGAAGCCGTACGACAAAATTCATTTTGTCCTTTTTGGTGATGGCAAGGAACGGGCGCGGCTCGAAGCTGAATCCGTGCGGCTGCAATTGACTAATATTATTTTTGCAGGCGTGCGGCCCAAAAAGGAGATGCCGCTCACCGTCGCATCCGCCGATGTCTGCCTTGCGATCCTGCAGGATATTCCCATGTTCCGCACCACCTATCCCAACAAGGTTTTTGATTACATGGCGGCGGGACACGCCACTGTATTGGTGATCGACGGCGTTTCGCGTGAGCTGATCGAGTCTTCAAATGGGGGAGTGTACGTGCAGCCGAATGACGATGAAGCCCTCGCGCAAAGCATCCTTGCGCTTTCCAACGACCCCGCCCGCGTCAAGCAGATGGGCGCAGATGCCCGCGTCTATTTGGTGAAGCATCTTAACCGTCGCGATAAATTAAATGAAACACTCGGCTTGCTTGAAACATTGGTCAAAAAATAGTGTCACCCTGAGCGCTAGCGAAGGGTCTCTGACATAATCATAGAGACCCTTCGCCGAAGAGCGGCTCAGCATGACACAGAATGGGAGTTTATGAAAGTACTCGTCACAGGTGCTACGGGATTTACAGGCTCATGCATCGTCCCCCTGCTTTTGGAACATGGATACGCAGCTCGCTGTTTGACTCGCGAGACTAGTGATCGCTCGCCTCTTTCTCCACTTCAGGTTGAGTGGGCTATCGGAGATCTATCCGACCCTGAATCCTTAATCTCTGCCATGCACGACGTGGACGCCCTCATCAACATTGCATCCCTTGGCTTCGGCCACGCGGATAATATCATCAGCGTCGCAAAAGCAGTGGGCATCAAACGCGCTATCTTCATCAGCACCACCGCCATCTTCACGCAGTTGAACGCGGGCAGCAAATCCGTCCGCCTCGCCGCAGAGGACGCCATCCAATCCAGCGGACTGGATTTCACCATCCTGCGCCCGACCATGATCTACGGCAGTCCACGTGACCGCAATATGTGGCGGTTGATCCGACTCCTGCGTTTTTTGCCCATCATGCCTATCTTCGGGGACGGCCAATCCCTGCAACGGCCCATCTTCGTGGACGATGTTGCCCAGGCCGTGCTCCGTGCCTTGCGAACGAACGTGACCATCGGAAAAAGTTACAACATCGCTGGCAAAGACCCGCTGACCTACAACCAGGTCATCGATACAGTCGCATCATCCATGGGCAAACGCGTCTGGAAACTTCACCTGCCTTACATGCCCATCGTCCGTGTGTTGCACTTCACCGAGCGAATGCGAATCCGTTTACCCATCAAAGCCGAGCAGGTGCTGAGATTGAACGAAAACAAAGACTTCTCCTACGCAGAAGCGCAAAGGGACTTTGGGTTTAGTCCACGCAGCTTTGGCGAGGGGATTGGGATAGAAGTGCAAAATTTGACGATGGATATCGTATAATTCTATGAATAGCATGAAAGCACTTAATTGTCCCAACTGTGGAGCATCTCTGTCTGTACATGCCATGAAAGCGGACCTCACCGTCTGTGAGTTCTGCGGTACGACCTTTCGCATGTCCAAGACCGATACCCCTGAACCAGATATGGGTGACCTTCTGCTCGGCGCCGATTTTGGTAGCGATACTCTGCCAGGTTGGGAATTGATCAAGGATGGGGAGATCACATTCCACAAAGGCAGTCCATCCGAATTGCGGGGTTTCTATAAACCTCGTACCAATTCATATTATGTGTTGATAAGCTCGGGTTTTTTGGATGATTTTGACGCCAGTATCACGATCAAGTTCACAGAGGGTGACGAGAATTTGATTGCGGCTGGATTTTTCCCCCGCCTGACAAATAACGGCGGGTATGCAGTATATATATCTCCGTTGGGGTCATACAACATTGGTTATTTTACAAAAGATACAACCAGCAATGACCTCAAATGGAACATATTGGTGGATTGGACGAATCACTCTTCATTGAGGAAAGGCCTGAATGTGACCAATCGCCTGCGCGTGATCTGTGATGGCGAACGATTTCGCGCCTACCTGAACGGAGTGTTGGCAACTTCCCTCAAAGACAGCCGCTACGCGATGGGCAAATTACATGTGATAGTTGAACCAAACGGGGACACAAATTTGGGCATTGCCTTCTCCGACCTTCAAGTAAGAGAGATTGCAAGATAACAGAAACCCAAAGGGATTTCGGTTTCGGCCATGCGGACATATCCGTCTGCCTATCAAAGCCGAGCAGATGCTAAGACTATAAATGAAAACAAGGCATTCTCCTATGAAGAAGCGCAAAGGGATTTTGGGTTTAGTCCACGCAGTTTTGAGGATGGGATAAAATTGGAATTAAAACAAGCATAAATTCAAGCTGCCATCCTCGGCGGTGGTTAATTCTGCAGTTGATGAAGAATTAAGATCAATATAAGGAGGTCAAAAAACATGGGCATTAATTTAGAAGGTTTTTTCATAAGTTACGAACTTGAACAAATGTCGAGATATCTAGATATGGTTACACGTTCGCTTGCGTCCGAATTTGAGAAAACCGAAGCAGAATATAAGCTTGCTATGGAAAGAGAGCTAGAAGATTATGAAGACACTGATAAAGTTATTGATGATTACCAAGACAAGTATTTTGAATTGGTGAAGGACTTTCCAAAATTGATATATGGTAGTTTTATTACTGCGTGGTATTCATTTGTTGAACAAACGATGTTGGATATTTGCGAAAAACGTAAGTTGCAAATATCTGTTGCTGCAAAAGAGAATGCGAATTTGGGTAAAGGAATTTGGCGCGCTAGGAAATTCCTTATGGAAGCAGCTAGTTGCAAAATAGATGAAAGGCATTGGCAAGAATTACTAAACATCAATCGTTTAAGGAATTTCATTGTTCATAGTGGCTATAAGTTAACACCTGTTTATCTTTATGAACCTGAAAAACCCTATGTTGTTTATAAGGCAGATAACGGGATACCCACTTATTTCAGAATAGAAGAGAACTTGGATAAATATTTGCAGAAATATTCTATGGCTGAATATTCGTGGACACAACTTGAAATTGTTCCAACACTAGAATACTGTGAACACCTTATCGACTTTGGAAAAAAACTTTTCAAAAGTATTTTTGACGATTTGGGGAAAAGTAAAAAAACATGAGTAGTATTACGTGTGTTGGCAATCGATTCTGAATGTAGTCCGCTTTAGTGGGCTTCGTAAGAATGGCTCGACGGTTCACCATCGAGCGGGGCGTGTCGGGGAAACGACTGCCCATCGAAACAGAATCAACTATCCGTTAAGCAAGAAGCGGATGGGTTAGAATCAGCTTCAATGACACCGACCCTCGCATATCCCCTCATCTTTATCCTCTCGTACCTCGGCGTGTGGGGAATCCGCCGTTACGCCGAAGGGCGACGTATTTTAGATCATCCAAACGAACGCAGTTCCCATTCCACGCCCACGCCGCGCGGCGGAGGGTTGATGATCGTGCTGCTCGTAACAGCCGCAGGCTTATGGTCAATTTATGAGGCGGGCTTCACTCGTGGATTGATCTACATCGTCTGCGGACTGGTCATCGCATGGTTGGGCTGGCGGGATGACCTGCACTCGCTTTCGCCGCGTTTACGTTTTGACGTGCAAAGCCTGGTTGCGCTGGCCTCAGTGCTGGGGCTGGGATATTTCAAATCCGTCACCATCCCGTTGTTTGGTGAATTGCAGCTTGGTGTGGTGGGCTTCGTCATCACCATTTTGTGGATCGTCGGCCTGACCAATGCCTACAACTTCATGGACGGCATCGACGGCCTGGCGGGCGGCGTGGCCTTTGCGGGCGGCATCGGCTGGATGCTGCTTTCCGTGAACATGGAAAACACATTTGCGTTTTGGGTTGCGTTGGCCGTTTCAGCCAGCAGCCTCGGCTTTCTTATTCATAACTGGTCGCCCGCGAAAATTTTCATGGGCGATGTTTCCAGTACCTTTCTTGGCTACACCTTTGCTGTTTTGCCATTGCTTGCTGCGGACGAAGGCGGCGACGCGCTCATGCTTGGCACGCTTTTGATGTGGACCATTATCATGGATGCGGGTGTCACTTTCATTCAACGCGTGATTCGGCGCGAGGATGTGCTAGCTGCGCATCGTACACATGTCTATCAGCGCCTCGTGACGGGCGGCTATTCTCACTCCACCATCAGCTTTATGTTTATGGTGCTAACCTTCCTTGCCGTCAGGCTTACGCTCGCATGGTCACAGGGCGCGGCCATCGCTCCCGTTCTCATCATCATCGGGTTACCTGGTCTTTGGGTTATCCTATATCGCCATGCTGAGCAATTAAATTCTTTAAACACGAAGGGCACAAAGTAATTCAATTGCCAATTACGAATTACGCATCAAGAAACACCTTCTCATGCTCAATCGGATAAAAATCCTCGCCTCCCTCTACCGAGAACTTGGTCTGCGTTGGTCGGCCTTTCGCCTCACCTACGCCTTTCGCCTCCGCAGCGGACTCATCCGCCTGCAAATGCCGCAATACAAATGGAGTGATCGTCCGCTGGCGACATGGCTGAAGAAAGATATCCCATCCGAATCAAATGCTTACGCCGATTGGCGCAAACAAAATGCGCCCAAATTTTTCTTTGAAAAAACGTACCACGAGATTCATCTCGCAGGTTGCGACATAAATGTCGCAGTACGAGAAGCCGACCGCATCATCAACGGCGAAATAAAATATTTTGCTCACGAGTTTCAACAAACAGGTTTCCCTCCAAACTGGCATACTAACCCCATCTCAAAAATAGAACTGAATTCAGAAAAACACTGGTCTCAAATCTCTGATGATTATGTCGCTGCGAGGCGCTCTTGGTTTTTGCCGAAGCAGTCTCCACCTAGTTGGGGGTTGCTTCGTCGGGAAGAGCAAGGGCCCTCCTCGCAACGACATACTGACATCAAATTCATCTGGGAACCGAATCGCTTTGCCTTTGTCTACACCCTCGTCCGTGCTTATGCCGCCACAAACAATGAAAAATATCCCGAAGCCTTCTGGAGATTGATCTCCGATTGGGCGGAATATAATCCCCCCAACACAGGCGCCAATTGGAAGGATGGACAGGAGATCTCCCTGCGTCTCATGGCATGGACCTTCGGCTTTTATGCATTTATCCATTCTCCATCAACCACACCTGAACGCATCTCCCACTTCACCCAACTCGTCGCTACCCAAGCCGAACGGATTTACAAAAACATCGACTACGCCATTTCCACGCGCAGCAATCACACCATCAGCGAGGCCTTCGGCTTGTGGATGGTCGGTCTGCTTTTCCCCGAACTCAAAGATGCAGAAAAATACTTTTCCCTTGGTAAAAAACTACTTGAAGAAGAAGCTGCTAAACAAATCTTCCCCGACGGCAGTTACTCGATGTACTCCCTTAACTATCATCGTTTCATTCTTCATCTTTATCTTTATGCCATGCGACTCGGCGACTTGAACAATTCTCCATTCTCTAATTCTCTTTACTCTTCTATTTCTCCCTCCATCACCTATCTCTCCCACCTCATCGACCCATCCACGGGCCAAATGCCCGTCTACGGCTCCAACGATGGCGCACTCATATTGCCATTGAACAACTGCGACTTCACTGATTACCGTCCGCTTTTGCAGTTGGGTTCGGTCATTACCAAAGGTGAGCGCATGTTTGAAGAAGGAGAATGGGATGAAGATGTGTTTTGGTTGTGCGGAGAGCAATTTACCGCTAAGCACGCGAAGAGCGCGAAGAAAGAATTAGATCTTAGCGACCTTCGCGCTCTTCGCGGTGAATCATTCTCTGATGGTGGGACGTACATCCTGCGTGGCACAAACAGCAAAGCCATCATCCGCTGCACAGACTTTCGTTCCCGTCCCTCCCACGCCGACCAACTCCACGTGGATTTGTGGATTCACGGTCACAACATCGCTTGCGACGCAGGGACTTATCTTTATAGCGGCGAAGGCGTCTGGCGCAACGGACTCGCGCGCACATCCGCTCACAACACGGTGACGGTGGATGGCAGAGATCAAATGTCCCTGGTCAGCCGCTTCACGTGGACGGATTGGGCGCGTGGCAAAGTTCTACAGCATGGTGAAAATATCTGGGTGGGGGAGCATGACGGCTACAAACCCATCACTCACAAGCGCACGGTCATGGCAATTGATGGTGACCGCTGGTTGGTGGTTGATAATCTTGACGCAAACGAGTCGCATCATTATTCACTTCATTGGTTGTTAAGTGATTCTCCCTCTGGAGTGCAGCAGCTTGCTGCTGCACATGAGGTATGGCTTATGCCATCAGACATCAAACTGTCTAAGTCCAGAGTCTTAATTCAAACAGGGTTGGTAAATGGAACTGGTAATTTCTCCACCGTCCGCGCTGACCCCAACTCCACCCGCGGATGGCGTTCGCGCTATTATGGTCACAAAGAGCCTGCCATTTCCCTTATGCTTGAGGCCCATCAATCTCATGCCTGCTTCTGGACACTCTTCGGTTTTGAAAATGATTCGGTTGAATTGGTTGGGGATATATTAAAAATCAACGATACAGAGATCAATTTAAATGAACTCGGTGGTTGAGTAGCCCTGAACGGTAGCGAAGGGCGTATCGAAACCACCAATTGATGGTGAGCTTTTCAATTACAAGTGGTTTCGATACGGGCGAGAAAAAGACTCGCCCTACTCAACCACCGCAGTTGATACTCACTCCTTCTCCGTCAAATAATGAAGCAGGATCAACCCAAGGCCAAGAAAAAGCGGGACGAAGCCACCCAGCATCCACGGTCCGAGGTGAAGCGGGTAGTTGTTGCCAGAGTCAAAGCCCAATGGATAGAGTCCAAGTGAGAGAGCCAATCCGAGCGCGGCGATGACAATCCCCCAGCGCAGCAGGCCTTTATTGCCAGGTTTACTTTCGGGGCGAGTCAATCCCTTTTCGGCGAGAGCAATGGTTTCCTTATAATTCATATAACGCAGGAAGGCGAGAAAGCCGAAGATAATGGCAAGGACACCAACAACACCGAAGCAGGGAATGAGATCGTTCATTTGAAATCCTTCTAAAAAAATTCAGGGCGTGGAATTTCCCACGCCCTGTTATTTTACTTGATAGCGGTGATGTCGATGCCGCCGCTGTTCGTTTGGACAGTGAGTTGCTCTCCACCGCCATTAATGCTGCCAACGATCTGATTTTTATCTGAACCCGAACTGCCGTTCACTGTGACCGTGATGGGAAGATCGGAGTCGATGCTGCCGAAATCGGTTTTGAGATTCACGTTCAGTTTTGTATCGGCAGGCAGGGTCAATGTGATTTCGCCGAAATCCGATTTGACTATGTGCGGACCTTTGCCAAGCGACCCGCTGAATTCGATGCCGCCACTGTTGGAGATGAGTTCGAGGGTGGCGTTCTGCGCGTTTTCGATGGTGATACTGCCGAACTCAGCGTGCGCTTTGATCTTATTCTTTGCACCGTCAATGACAATGCCACCGCTATTGGAGTCGAGATCATAGGAACCTGCCATTGCCTGGTTCAATTCGATCTCGCCGAAATCACTGGTGATGAGCAGCGCTCCGCGGATATTGACCTTGGTGATAGCCACCTTGCCGCTCTTGGATTCAATGGTGAGCGAAGCGGCAGAGCCATTCTCATAAGTGATACTGCCGAAGTCTGACTTTGAGGAAATGTCTCCTGTAGCGCGGACATTTGTAAAGGTGAGAGTGCCGCTGTTCGAGTTGATGGTCATATCCCTACCATTGACTTGCTGCAGCGTGATACTTCCGAAATCGGCGTCAACCTTCACATCCTGCGAGCCTGCATCCACATTGCTGATCTCGATCTTGCCGCTGGAGTTTTCCACTGACAAAGCGCCTTCGATATTTTTCACCGTGACATCGCCAAAGTCGCTAACAATGCCCACGTTCCCGTTCACATCTGCGACATCTATGATGCCAAAACCATTTTCGATTTTCACAATCGTTTCGGTCGGAACGGTCACGATGAAATCCACGGTGTCAACTTCATGAGTTTGGCGTCCACTCAGTTTGTAGATCAATGTAATGGTATTCCCATTCTGCTTGACCTCGGTCTTGATATTCTGCAAATGCTCTTCCGCGCCAGATTGGGTTGCAGCGTAGCCTGTCTTGACGATCTTGACTTCCACCGCCTCCACATCTCCGCCGACAATGGATACATCGCCCGCGTCATCATCCACGCTGAGAGTGACAGGCTTCTCTCCGTCGATTTTGAGGGCCTTGTTTACCTCCGCTGTGGCCGAGACGAGGGGCACATTGAAGAATGCAAAATCTGCCCTGCGCAGGGTAAAGAATGCCACCGCGCTAATTCCAGCCAGCACGAATAATAACGCTACAACTAATAATGTGATTACAACAGGTCTTTTCATTTTGGTTCTCCTTGGTTTATCATGTTTCTCACTACGTTTGACAGAAGTCTTGGCAAAAAGTTTCAAGGTAATTTATGTCATTGCGAGGAGAGTGATTTTCCCGACGAAGCAATCCCCCACAGAGTGGGGGATTGCTCACCGCACTAGCGCGCGGCGCAAGTGTCGGGCAGAAATGCACTGCCCTCACAATGACATGTAGTCAGTTTGAAACTTTTCCCCACTTTCCCTGTCTAACCCTCTAGAGAACCCATGCCAGACACTGAAACCGCCCTCATCCAGCGTGCGCAGAAAGGCGATCATGACGCTTTTGCTTCGCTCGTGGATCAACATCAACGCTATGTTTACAACCTAGCCCTGCGTGTCGTCAAAGATGAGAATGAGGCGCTTGATCTCGCGCAGGAAACTTTCGTGCGTGCGTGGACGGCTTTACCCAATTTCAAAGGCCAGTCTCAATTTCGCACCTGGCTGTATCGCATTGTCACCAATCTTTGCTACAACCGCCTGCCCAACCTGCGTCGTTCATTAAATGACCTGGGTGATGATGTCATGGAAAATATCCCCGAGATAAACTCAATTTTTGATAACCCCGCCAGTGAATTTGAATCCAACGAAACCAGAGTCCATTTGCAAAAAGCAATAGATGAACTCGACGCGAATTACAAATTACTGATTACTCTTCGCTATCAGGATGAACTCTCCTACGATGAGATCGCCTTGACTCTTAATCTGCCGCTTGGTACTGTCAAAACAGGCATTTTTCGCGCGAAAGCACAATTGCGAAACGCGCTCGCAAAGTTGGAGGACTCATGGATCACCATTTAACTCCCGAAAAAGAAAACGCGATCATTGAAGACGCGTTAAAAAACATTCCACTTGCACCCATGCCGCGCAGCATTACTGTCAATGTAATGGCTCGCATTCAAAAGGATGTGCGCCCTGCACTCGTCACCTGGAATGACTTTGTATTGAGTCTCGTCATTGCAATATGTATCGGCGCATTATTCTTTACCGCGCAAAATCTTCCGCCGATCATGCTGGCGAAGCTCCGCATTCAAGGTATTCTTTTGTATCAAGATATTCTTGTCAACATGCGTTGGCTTATCCCCGCAGTGTCGTTTGGCCTCGCGGCATTTTTGTCTGCGTTGGCTATTCCATCTTTGTTAAAAATGACAATGGACGATAGACGATAGACCATCCTTCACTCATCGTCCATCGTCGATGGTCTATCATCTTCTAATCCAACCTTTGCAGGATATGACTGACCGCCGTGGAGGCTGGCCCGCCAAGTGACTGGATTAACGCAGTCCTTGCGTCCGCGATCTGATTCGCTTCTGCCTGACCTCGAAGCTGGATGACTGCTTCGACGGCTTGATACACGCCCGCAGCCCCCCCAGGGAATCCGCGGGCTTTCATGCCGCCCATTGTGACGCATGGGATTTTTCCCTTAAGGCTTATCTCGCCGTCCTCGGCGAGTTTCCATCCACGACCTTTAATTGCAAATCCAACCGCTTCGAGCGACAATGCAGCATAGATGCTGAATGCATCATGATATTCAAAGAAGTTGATCTGTTCCAAAATGACCCCCGCCTGCTTCATAGCCTTGCCCGCTGAAATTTGGGCGGTGTCAAAATACAAAATATCCTTCCTATCATGCAATGCCAGAGTATCAGATGACGCTCCCGATCCAGCGATCTTCACGAGTGGATTCTTCCAATCGGACGGGAGCAGGTCACGGCGAGTCAGAACGAGCGCGGCAGCGCCATCCGCATTGGGGGCTACGTCAAACATGTTGATCGGGTCGCTGATCATTTCTGCTTTTGAATAGGTTTCAGGCTTGATTGCTTTTCTAAACATCGCATTTTTATTTGCAACGCCGTTTGCGTGAGCGGTAAGCGCGAAACCAGCGAACCCATTCGCGGGGACATCATTTTCGTGCATATAACGCTTCATCAAAAGTGCGGCTTGTGCAGTGGTGGTGAGTCCCTGTACGGCTTCGAAATCTGAATCACTGGTGGTGGATACAGCCTCTTCCACCTCCGCGCCGACTTTGTCTGTAAATTTCTCCACACCGACTACGAGAGCCACATCCACCATGCCGCTTGCAATGGCGAGATAGCCTTGGCGAAGCGCCGCTCCGCCTGATGCGCCCGCAGCTTCAACAGTCACGGCTTCAATGCCAGTGAGGCCCGCATAGTCCGCAATGAGCGCGCCGAGATGTGCCTGATTGGACAGATTTGGCGCGAGCATGTTGCCAACGAATAAGGCCTGCGGTTTCAACCCACCCGCATCTTTGAGCGCATCTTGAATGGCATCGAGAGCGAGATCGCGCAAGCCAATCTCCCAATGCTCACCGACTTCTGTTTGTCCGATACCTGCGATAACGATGTCTGTCATGTTTCCTCATAACACGGTGGTTGAGTAGGGGCGGCGTTCGTTCGCCCCATATCGAAACCACCAGTTTCATGTGTACTTTTTATTTTCTGTTTTTCAATTAATTGCTGGTTTCGATACGCCCCTCAAAGAGCATTCGGGGCTACTCAACCAGCGGGGTTTCTCTTTATTTCATCGCCAGCTTGCCGCGGAATCTCACATACGTTGCATAATCGATCTCTGTACGGCGTTTGATGTATTCCTGAGTCTTTGTAGCGAGGCCCGCGCGGGCGGACACTTTGTCAGTGACAGTAATGTCGAAGGCGTCTGACCCTGCTCCAGAGCCGAAAGAGACGATGAGAATTCTGTCGCCAGGTTGGGCGATATCTAGAGTCGCGGTCAAGCCGATCATCGCCGCGCCTGCGTAAGTGTTCCCGATCACAGGCACAAGCAGACCTGGCTCAATTTGTTCCATCGAAAACCCAAGTTGACCTGCGACCCTCTGCGGGAATTTTGTGTTTGGTTGATGAAAGACAGCCCACTTGTAATCTTTTGCGGTGGTGCCCATGGCTTCCATGAGATGGGTGGCGGCTTCGGTGATGTGCTTGAAGTAGGCGGGCTCGCCTGTGAAGCGCATGCCGTGCTCGGGATACTTTTGATATTCACGCCGCCAGAAATCAGGCGTGTCGGTGACGTAGGAATATGAGGCGTTGATAATCGCCAATGACTCTTCAGCTGGGCCGAGTATGTACGCGCCGCCGCCCGCGCCCGCGGTATATTCGAGCGCGTCACCGGGCTTGCCTTGGGCCGTGTCCATGCCGATGGCCATGGCATAGTGACCCATGCCCGAGCCGACCAGTCCCATTGCAGCGACCATGGCTTCGGTGCCCGCTTTACAGGCGAATTCCCAATCCGCGGCCTGCGTGTTGGGGACTGCGCCAATCGCTTCAGCAACCAGGGTGGAGGTTGGTTTGACCGCATAGGGATGCGACTCAGACCCGACCCAAACTGCCCGCAATTCGGTCGGGTCGATTTGAGCGCGCAGCATGGCATTACGCGCCGCTTCAATGGACATGGTGATAACGTCTTCATCCAGGCCAGGCACGGCTTTCTCTTTGATGGGAAGTCCGCCTGTCTTGCCAGTCCATACGCGCGCAACTTCCTTGGCGGGCAGACGATAACGCGGCACATACGCGCCGTAGCCGACAATGCCGACTGGCTTGATAGGTTTGAGGAGGGTGGGGGAGTGTGTGTGAGGGGTTGTCATTTATAGACCTTTTTGCTAATTTGTTGTTTGAAGAGATTTGTATAAGAGGACAGTTAAGGTATTGTCTTGTTTAAGGCAAATCAACATTATCGCCACTACAATAATCATCACCAGTAAGACCATCGTTGATTGAGCATATTCGTAGCCATTTTGGTGCATCATTTTCATAATTCATGTATTTTATTTTATATGTACCAGATCTGTCATCAAGCACATATAACTTCGAAGGATTAAGAAGATCAACCATAAAGAATGTGGTTTTCAAGGATCCTTGATCATCATAAATTGCCGAGAACAAGAGCTTATTGATGCTGAAGTTGAATTCTAACCCTCCAGCCATTGTATAGCGATCAGCAGATACATCTGGGCTTTCTATAGTTATTTTGAGTTCGTTATTTGTTGATAAATCTAATATCACCAATTCGAGCGGGTTTTGATTTTGTCTGATGTAAGCAAGTCTGCTACCAGTATTGGACAACTCGTATGAATAAAAATCATTAGCTTGCCCTTCGAAGAGATAGCGGGTTTTCCCAGTATTTGTATCAATTTGTTGTAATGCAATCGCTTCATGAAACGGCTGAATGTTCGTATTATCTGGATATAAAGTCAGATAAACATATTGATTATCTTTTGCCCATAAACGCGGAATAACTGTCAAGCTATCAGCGCCGAAAGATTTAGGGTCGTAAGTAAAGTATTGTTTACCTCCGTCAATTTTGTACACAGCAGAAAGAGCATTTGTCGAGTTTTGGTTTAGCACACCAACTGCTCTTCGTCCACTGCCAGAAAAGATAACATAGTTTGTTTCTTGTTCAACCGGTACAAATGGATAAATTCCATCACTTGCTTTACATGTGATTTGGTAATCGTCAGGTACGGTTCCAGGTTCTTTGAAATCGGTTTTTAGTTCGAAATCTATTGGGAGGTTGTTGTAAATCAGGTAATAAGTATTTGCTTCTGCAGCCGAAATAAAATTATGCTGGCTTGTTTTCGCACAATCTCCACAAAACAGCGAATCTCTTGCTCCTTCGCCATGTAGAGCATAAGTAAATAAATAACCTCCGCCAATTCGCTCGTGCCATGTATAAACACCAATGGTTTCTGACCATGTTCCTGCAAAAAGCGGATCATAGGCAAATCTATCCACGTTAAACCATCCGGCCTGAGAAATTGAATTGAACAATTTGCACATTTTGGTATCGCTTAATTGAGCCACTTTTACTGCGTCTCCAGCACCTTGAATAATTGTACCGTCCCAATAGAGTCGAATTAAGGGCCATTTTGAAAACCAAGGATTCCCGTCGTTGGCATGCTCACTTATTTCAAGCAGAACATCTTGCGGATGCCATGTAATCTCATTGTCGTAATTTCCTAATAAGGTGGCCACTGCTGTGATGGCTGAGACACTGGGAAGGGGTGTTATTCCTGAGGTCTGTAGCGCAACGACTGTTCCAACTCTTTCAGTTAAGTAGTCTGAGAAACCATTAGGTGTTAATGTCTGCGATGGTTGAATTGTCTCTGTTTGAGTTATTGCATTACTAAGAGAGGTGGGTGTCGTTTTTTCGCAAGCGACGAGAATGGCTATGATAAGCCATACAAAGAGAAAAACTTTGATTGAGTTCCTTATTTTCTTCATATATCAATACGAAACTTTGACTTCAACCCTGCCTGCGGTTTTCAACGGATTGCTTCGCGTAGCGGATGAGCGGATGTTGACAGCGGACTCTATCACGGACTCGCGGACGGAAACGGATGTGTTTACCTGTCTACTTGTTTCCGTGTCTACCGTTTACGTATACCAAAACTCCGAAGTCAATCCTGCCTGCTTGAAAACCTCCGCAGCCTGTTCGGTGAAAGACCTGACAGGTCTCCACAAAAGTCGGTTGATTATGACCTGAGTCCGCGCATGGGATATGGATTGCATCGGCGCTGATGAGACCTGTCAGGTCTGGTGTTGCACATACCAAAACGCTGATTTCAAACCAGCCTGCCTAAAAACCTCTGCAACCTGCTCAATGCTTCGTCCATGAAAATCCACGGACATTCGGTTGCCATACCAAAGTTTGGAAAGCTCCCAGACATGGTTAATTGTTAGAACTTCTCCACGTTCGAGATTATTTCGTTTGCACCACTTGTCGATCCATTCTTCCGACTGGAAGAGAAGCATGGTCGCTCAGGTGAAGACCAGGTCATCATACCAGCGGGCGAAGGGGAGAGGGAAGTGGACCAACAAGCTGCTCCTATCGCCGTCCTCGGCGGCGGGGACTCCGCCGAGGACAAAAATTCTTTCATCCCGAATTTCCAATTGAACTGCTTCGTTGCTTTCCGTGCAAACCGCATTGATGACCGCGTCGCAATGCAGCGCGGCAGGAATGCCGAGCATGTCCCAGGCGCAGTTGGCAAAATAAGTCTTGCCGTTCGCGTGGACTTTGAAGTCCGTGGGAATCCCTGAGAATGGGTTTGCCATACGGATGGTCAAAGTATTTGGCTCGAGGAAGAATGCGTGATGATTGTGTAATTCTTTGTAAAGCTCGCCAGCTTCTTCATTGTTGATATTAAAGTGCTGCGCGGTTACGTCCACGCTTGGTGGGAGGGTTGTGTCTGCGAAGTGGGAATAGACAAAATGACGTACTTGCCAGAGGAGGGTTTCGTTAGTCATGTTAATCCGTTGGGGCACAGCGGGACGAATCACGATTCTGACAGTTGATTGTCCCGCTGTGCCCCAACATTGTTATTTCATTTCCTTCAAAATTTCTTCCGCCCGATCAATTCTTACAACCTTTTCCACCACCATTTGACTTGCGACTTTTTCGATCAATTCTCCGCTTGCGCCTGCTGCAATGGCAACCTGCCTTGCGTGTAGCGACATGTGTCCACGTTGGATGCCTTCGGTGGCGAGGGCACGAAGTGCTGCCATATTTTGGGCGAGTCCAACCGAGACGATGATTTGCGCGAGCTCGCTGGCAGTTTTCACGCCCATTAACTTAACTGAGGCTTGTGCAGCAGGGTGGACCTTGGTCGCGCCGCCGACGATCCCCACCGCCATTGGCATTTCAAGTGTGCCAACCAAATTTCCATCTTTATCTTTGTTCCATGTTGATAATGAAGTGTATTTCCCTGAACGAGCGGCATAGGCATGTGCGCCCGCTTCGATGGCACGCCAGTCATTGCCTGTGGCGATGACAACTGCATCCACGCCGTTCATGATGCCTTTGTTGTGGGTGGCTGCGCGGTATGGGTCAGAGGCAGCGAAGGCATAGGCGGCAATGATTCCATCACGTACCTCTTCACCCGTGTGGGACAAGTTGCCATCTTGCCCTACTACTGCCAGCTCTTTCACAGGAATCGTGCATCTGACTCTTGCGATGCGGCGATCCGCTAAATTGGACAGAATTCGCAAATGGACTTTTCCGCCTGTGATGGCTTCGATTTGTGGTGCAAGTTTTTCGCAGGCCGTGTTAACCGCGTTTGCGCCCATCGCATCACGCACATCATAAATGAGATGAATGACGAGAAAAGCGCCGATAGGGGAGTCCTCGATGATACGAACCTCCAGGTCTCGTGCGCCGCCGCCGAATTTCTTGAGGACTGGGTCAATTTCATCGGCCATGGCAAGCAATTCGGCTTTATGCTCATATATTTTCAGCTTCGCTTCATCTACATTGACAAGGTTGATCAACTGCATTTGTCCGATCATTAATGGATCGGTAGTCGTGGCCGTGAATCCGCCGCCTGTACGGACCAGTTTCGCCATGAACGAAGCGCCCGCCACAACAGATGGTTCTTCAATTACAAAGGGCACCAGCACATCACGTCCATTCACCATGAAGTTAAGGCCAATGCCGAGCGGCAGGGAATACAGGCCGATTACGTTTTCGATCATGTGGTCGGCTGATTCGGCGGAGAGTCCGCCTGTAGTAAATGGGAGCAGGTCTTCGGGAGTCAGAAGCGCCGCTTCAGCCAGTTGAGCGCGGCGTTCAGCGAGAGTCATGTTGTAAAAACCAGAAATGCGCGAATTTGTCATCTAAGTTGTCTCAAGTAGGTCATAAGCTCAAATCGCCGTCCTCGGCGTTGTTATTAACATAATCTTGGGCCGAAGACGGTGCAAGGAGCAGTCATATAGGTTATTCCAAGTATAGTTTGGCTTTCTTTCAAATGCTATCAAAATTTCATTGCGAGATTGCTTTGGGCAATAGCAAGAACGCCCTCGCACATCGTCCCTGTGAGGAAATGACGGATATATGTTAGAGAATTGATTATAATGTCTGCGAGGTGTCCATGTTATGTTATTAACCCGCGAACAATTACAGGAGCGTTTATTTGCGCTCCATCGTGCCAGCCTGGAATTGGTAAAGGATGTTTCGCTCGAGCATTTGCTTGAGCGAATTGCCGCAGCAGCCTGTGAGCAGGCCAATGCCAATTATGCCGCGCTGGGTGTGCTGGATGATGAAGGCCGTTTACAGCAATTTATCACAGTGGGCATGTCGGATAAAGAAGTAAAGAAAATGGAGCACCCCCCAGTTGGGCGCGGTTTGCTGGGCGCGTTAATGGATACTGAGATTCCTCTGCGGGTTCCTGTTCTTCAAGATCATCCAAAATCTGTTGGGTTTCCAGCTCATCATCCAGTCATGGTCCCGTTTTTAGGTGTGCCGATCCGCGCAGGAGATCGTCAACTGGGGCAGATCTACCTTACCAATAAAGCTGGTGGGCCTGAATTCGACGAAAACGATGAAATGATCATTCAAATGCTGGCTGCCTATGCTGCCACGGCCATCACAAATGCACGACTTGTGGAAAAGATGCAAGAACGTGACCTGGCGTTGACTCGCCGCAACGTGGATATGTCCCTGCTTAATGGCATCGCTTCAACCTTAACCTCCAGCCTGGAACTCGACGAGATACTTAACAAGACCCTTGGGCTTGTAATGAACTACATGAAAGTGGAAGCGGGTGACATCTTCCTGCTCGAAGAGGATAAGACCACTTTGCGTATGGTGCTGCACCGCGGACAGGCCGCAGAAGCGTTCTGGCGGCGGAACCTATTCAATGTAGGTGATGGATACCTGGGCATGGCGGCCCAAACACGCCAGCCAATGATCGGCAGACAATTGGCGAGTGATGCAAATTTTCTGCGCGACGCAGTTGTAGAAGCTGGTTTTCAGCAAATTGCCTGTATTCCCCTGCTTTCTGGTGAAAATCTAATGGGCGTGATGAGCATTGCCACACGTGGAACTGATCCATTTGACGAGCGAAACATCCAAATGCTCACAGCAGTGGGCACCTGGGCAGGTCTTTCGATTGAAAATGCCCGCTTACACTCCAATGCACGCCGACTGGCTGTCTTGGAAGAGCGTGACCGCATCGGCATGGACTTGCATGATGGCATCATTCAATCCATTTATGGGGTAGGTTTGGCATTGGAAGGCGTGCGGCTTACCTTAAGTGAAGACCCTCAAGCTGCGAAAGAGCGCATCGACCATGCAATCAGCGGATTGAATCAGGCAATCCGAGATATTCGTGCTTATATCCTTGACCTAAGACCACGTCAACTTGGCTCGGAAGGCTTATTGAATGGCATAAAACGCCTGATCACCGAGTATCGTGCCAACACGTTCTCTGAAGTTAACTTCAGCGGGCCTGATTCAGACCTGAAAGACCTTCCACAAACACAAGCATTGGTCTTATTTCACATCTGCCAGGAGGCATTAGCCAATGCAGCCAAGCATGCCAAGGCAAAAAATGTGGGAATTTCCATCTGGACTACCGATGAACGGGCCTTGATGGAGATCCGTGATGATGGCAAAGGCTTCGATATTGATCAAATGCAATCATCCATCGGCCATGGACTCGCAAATATGCAGACGCGTGCACATGCAGTAGGTGGTGATATTGATATATCATCATCAATTGGTGAGGGAACGACCATACTTATATGGGTTCCTCGCGCAATAAAAAGATAAATCATACGATTCAATGATTCATTGCAAAATGAATCACAGGAACTCGAGTCTCATTAACGGTTTATTAAAAAAGTTTCACTTCACATTTTTTTAAGGTGCATATACCATCCATCACCCAAAAATGCGCTTGATGACCATATATGGGGGGTAAGATCGTGACGATAGGTGCTAGTGGCTGAAACGCCTGTTCTAAACCAAAACATAATAATGATTGAATGCGAGATGTTTCTTTAACATTGACCAACCTTAAAAAAGCAAATCTTTTTAACTTAACGTAGGTTGAACGACTGTTATCATTTCAAAGTATCTGCTAGAATGTATCCACGCTGATATAAAGGATGTTTGCCTCACACATCCGAATTCCGTAAGAAGTCTTACAAATAAACCTATTCACCCCTTTTTCATAGCCGCTATAAGGCGGGCTAGTTCAGTACACTTAAAATTACACGGTAAATCATACATTGAGGAATGCATATGAACGCAGAGCAGGCTTGGCAATCAGTACTCGCACAACTTCAAATGGAAATGCCCCGCGCATCCTTCGACACATGGGTGCGCGATACGCGTCCCATGGCTTACGAGAACGGCATTATCACGGTTGGTGTGCGCAACGCCTACGCACGTGACTGGCTCGAAAGCCGACTTACGACCAATGTTAGCCGCCTGCTGATCGAAATCCTCAACTCGAACGTCTCCGTCAACTTTGTTGTCTCTCAATCGGACGAAAACGCCTCGTTCTCCGACCCTGAACCTGATGCCTCTTCCATTGAGATAACGCCACCCGAGCCAAAATCGCGCCATGTGACCTTGAATCCGCGCTACACCTTCGATACTTATGTGGTTGGTTCAGGCAACCGACTGGCTCATGCGGCTTGTCAGGCCGTGGCAGAGAAGCCAGCCCGCGCGTACAACCCACTATTCCTCTATGGGGGTGTGGGACTTGGCAAAACGCACTTATTACATGCCATTGGCAACGCCTGTTACGCCAGCGGACTCAACGTTTTATATGTTTCCTCCGAAGAATTCACGAATGACATGATCACTGCTATTCGTACTCACACCACTCAGGCCTTCCGTGAAAAGTATCGCTCAGCCGACGTTTTGCTGGTGGATGATATCCAGTTCATCGCAGGCAAGGAATCCACGCAGGAGGAATTCTTCCACACCTTCAATACCCTGCATGGACAGGACAAGCAGATCATCGTTTCGTCCGATCGGCCCCCCAAGTCCCTTGTCACTCTGGAAGAACGCCTGCGCTCCCGCTTCGAGTGGGGACTAACTGCCGATATTCAAGCACCCGATTTTGAGACTCGGCTCGCCATTCTGCGCTCCAAAGCCGAGCGGACAGGTAGACATATTTCCGATGAAATACTTGAAAGCGTTGCCAAACAAGTGCAATCCAATATCCGTGAACTTGAAGGTGCGTTGAATCGGATCATTGCCTTCGCAGACCTAAGCGGTTCTGCGCTCACAACCAACCTTGTGGAAATAGCATTAGTGGATTTGTTACCTCAGAATCTCAATGTCCCTGCAAACAAAATTCTTGAGGCTGTTGCCGCCCAAGCAGAAATTGATATGGATGATTTGGTTGGGCAAAACCGTACTGCGAAGATTGCTATTCCTCGCCAATTGGCAATGTATATTTTGAGCGAATTCAATAAAGTTTCTTCGCCCCAAATTGGCGATTTGCTTGGCGGACGTGATCATAGCACAGTGTTGTATGGCATAAAGAAAATTGCCGGTGATGAAAAACTCAGGAGGCGGGCAGAAAATATTTGGCACAATTTGTCAAGCCAAGCCGTATCAGCCTAAAAACCTTTGGTTTTTGATTTCAGGCAGGCATATCTTTTTGGATATGCCTGTTTTTTTTATCCACTGATGTAGGTCGGATTGCCAATCCGACTTGCGCCGTGTTACATATATGGTGGTCTATCACGGTAACTGCCAGAGAGCTAATCCAGGGATTGTTGTATAATTTTCAAATCATTGCAAAGCCCAATGGAGGATTTATCACTTGTTAAACACAGTCCGCCCTTACATTACCAGAGATGAACCATTTGGTCCGATTGATTCGATTGATATCGATTCGAATGACTTGAGCGCTTTGAAGCTTTTATTTGAACAACATAACTGGACTTATAAAAATCTTCGTAACAGACCCTCCATTATCATTGGCCGCAGGGGTTCCGGAAAAACTTATTATTTGCGAAGCGTGTTCTTTGATAAGCAATATGATTTCTATACTGAGATCAGAACCGCGCGTGTGCTGGGAAACATGACCAGGGTCATTCAAAGGATGACCAGGGATGCGGTTTTTCCTGAGATGGTATCGGAACTTTGGGAAACCGTATTGTGGATCAGCGTATTTGCAGAGCTCGGAAAACATTCGATTTTGACAGATGATGACCGCTACATCATCAGTTCTTATCTGGAGAAGGTGAACGTTCGAGGCAGTGACGATGTTGATAGTGTGCTTCGGAGCCTGTCTACGATGCTGGATGAGGCGATGGACAAGGATGCGAACGGGGGAGCCTCTGGGATCCTTAGAGGTCTGGATGGGTTTAGTTTTGATTATGTGAAATCCATTGTTTTAAAAGCCCTTGAACGATCCAAAAAAACTTTTGTGATCCTGATGGATTCGCTCGATGATTTCCAGTTGGATATGGACTCTATGGGAAACTCGCTTCAGGGACTGCTCAAACTGGTTGGTTCAATGAACAAGCCGCGCGATATTGTAGACGTACGCTTTTGCCTGCCCGCAGAGATTTATCACAGGTTCATAAAGATATCATCCAACCCCAACAAGGATTTTCGGCGCGCGCTCAAACTCCAATGGACGGCGGGGGAACTGGTCCTGATTGGTGCACAACGTCTGATGTTTTACCTGGCTTTGTATTATCAGGATTTTCTGAAATCCATCTTTCCGCTTGACCTCACCAAACGCGCAGATGCGTTGAAGCTATTTCAGGCAGTGCTGCCCGAGAGGATAACGAATCAGGCCGGGTTTCAGGAAGAGACCATGTCCTACATCCTGCGGCATACCCAGCTTTTGCCCAGGCATTTCCTGATGTTGTTGAATTCGATCTTCAAGAACCCGGATGGGACTCAAAGGTTAACGCCCTTTCCTGTCAGCGAAGAGAGGATCATCAATGGCATCCGTCAGGTGGAGGAGTTCATGGTGGGGGAGATCTTTGTGGCTTTCAAACCCACTTATCCCACCGCCGAGGAAACTTGCCGTCGCTGCCTGCCGGAACTCGGACATAAATTCACCATGGGTGACCTGCACCGCGTTTTCACCCGTCATGGTAAGGCTGTCTTTGGCAGTGATAACCTGTTTGACTTTCAACGCATGTTGCTTGAGATCGGCGCAATTGGCAAGGTGATTCCCGGCAAGGAAAAGGATGTGTATATCAAGGGCAATTTTGAATACACGGTTTCCCATGAAATGGTGTTAAGCCAGGACGATGAGCTTTGCGTTCACCCGCTTTTCTCTGGCATTTTTCACGGCAATGGAGGGGAACGTCCCGTTTACCCATATGGAAGTGTGCTCGACGATGAAGATTACAGGCATAGCGAGGAGTGATCTCCATTAGAGATGAGACTCTTAAGAATTCCTTCGTGCCCTTCGTGTTAAGAAGTTTTTTCAGTAGACTCCTCCGTATTTTAGACTCATTGACATGATCCCTGGTCTGAATGGTTTACGCGCTATTGCTTTTTTGAGTATCTTCGGGCTGCATACCGGATACCTGCAATTCGGCTGGATGGGGGTGCAGTTGTTCTTTGTCCTGTCGGGATATCTGATAACCCTTATCCTTCTGCGAATGAAAGAAAGCCTGCCGATGAGGGGATATTTGTATAAATTCTATATCAGGCGGTTCTTGCGGATTTTTCCGCTCTATTATTTTTATCTGTTCCTGATGCTGGGAATTGCGATCTGGTTGGGTTCAGCTTCGTTTCGGCCAGGTCTCATGCAGGTTTATCGGGAGCAGGTCTTGTATGCATTTTTATACATTTATGATTTCTATTCTGCATTACGGGGGATTGAACCTTCCAACTTTCTGGTTCATTTATGGTCCCTCTCGGTGGAAGAGCAGTTTTATTTGATCTGGCCGATTTTGATTTTCATTACGCCTGAAAAATCTCTCAAAAAATTATTTCTGGCAGGGGTCATTGCAGGACCAGTGTTTCGGTTGTTATTCCATTTTCTCTATGATTTGGGTCTGTCTGAATTTTTCCACGAACCAGCCACTAGTGCCCTATACCTTCTCCCTTTCACCTATGTGGATGCCTTTGCATTTGGCGCATACATCTCCTGCTATTCGATCCGCAATGCCAGAAGACAGCTTTTCTACCTGGGAGGGTTTATTCTGCTTGCGGGGTTTGCTTCTCAATATCTTGCAACTGGAGAGGCGGGGACGCTTTCCTCGCTGGGATATCCCATCACCCTGCCGAATGCCTTTCAATACCTTTGGGCATATTCCCTGCTTAACTATTGGTTTGCCCTATTGATTTATTGCGTGGTAAATGAAAACCTGTTTATACGATTCCTTGAAATGCCGCCCATAAAATATCTGGGTAGGATCTCTTATGGCTTATATGTTTATCATATCCCGATCATCTGGACCCTTGAGCGCCTGCGGGTCGTGCAAGGTTTTTCGGAGCTTTCTCCGCTCGAGAATAAACTCGCCGCCCTCGCAGGGACAGTGGCCATCGCTTTCATAAGTTACTTCCTGCTCGAGCGTCCGCTTATTAGATTGAAAGATACCCTCGCCGCTTATTCTTCGACTCATCAAGAAATTACATAATCATTTATTTTCCTGACTTTGAAAGGAAAGCTCATGAGAACCCTTCACATTCACGATGTGCCTGATGATTTATACAAACAACTTCGGCAATTGGCTCGCGCCAATCATCGTTCGTTGAACTCGCAGGTGGTTGTTATGCTTTCCAGGTCAGTTGGGGATGAAGAACGTTCTAATCAACAAGCCATTATTCTAAATTCGATTCAAAGCAGACGATTCAAGATTCCCGAGAATGTACCTTCCACTCTTGATTTGTTGCGAGAGGATCGTGGACGATAAACCTCCCGCGCGGACATATGACTCGCAACGTAAGCCTTTAGCTGTCTAATTATTTCGGCGGACTAAAGTCCTGCCTCAGTTCGTGGAAGTCCGCTTCAGCGGACTCATCCATTAGCCCGAAGGGCTTCCATGTACTGAGCTAGGGATTTATCCCGCAGTGATCCATCTCGCGGACATGTGTCTCGCAACACAAGCCTTTCGCGATGGCACGTCAGGTATTATGTGACATTTCTGTTTTGTTGTATACTCACATTGGATGGGATTTTGAGCATGGATTACCTACCCTTTGAAGATTTCGAAATACACACTGCCTTATCTTCGGATGAGGTTTTCTATAAGCTTCGCGCTGCTGTAGAGACGAAAAAAACTTGGTGGAGACCATTGTTTACAATCAGCAAATCCTATTATGGGGAAGTGAATAGAAATTCTTTTCGAATGGTACGAATTACTTTGTGGAATCGGAACTTTACTCCTGAAGTGTTTGGTACTGTTGAACAAGAAAATTCTGGAAGCAAGGTCCGAGTTAAGATGCGAATGCATTCATTTTCTTTTGTATTCTGGGCTTTTTGGCTTGGGGCGGTAGTCTATATGATTTTGAATGGAGTAACTAGCTTGGTAATACAGATGGCCCAGTCGGGAGTTTGGTTGATTGATCCATATTGGGGGATATTTCCATTGCTCGGGTTTTTTGCTTTTGGATATTTACTGGTGATGATTAGCTTCAAATTAGAGACAGATCGCGTAAAGGAATTTCTAGCAAAGCTGACACAAGCAAAGGCAGAAAGTATCCAATACAAAGATAGGATTTTTGGATTAACAGAATTCCAAATCATCAAATGGCTATTTCTTTTGACATTTCTTGCCATGTTCGCGTGGATTGTGTACAGCCTTCTTTGATTTGCCCAGACCTGACATGTGACTTGCAACGCATCCCTCGCGCGGACTTGTGCCCGTTAAGGTAGAGATGTCAGATCTTGTTTTGCATCTGTTATTCTTGATGAACATGAAATAGAATTGCCCATCGCAAACCCTTGACTCGGCACCATGGTGCAGACTGTAGAATTCGGCCATGGAAACTACACTCTCTCAAATCCCTTCCCTTTCAAAGCGCATTATTTTCTGGGGCGCCGCCTATGACGTTCTCGTAACCGCTGCCTTCGCCACCCCGTGGACGGCCGCGCCTGTTTTCCGAATCCTTTCACAACTGCACGAGCAGTTTGGTCTTGCAGGGGCAGCCCTTCCCGCCGTTGACCCTGTCAGCATGATCTTTGTCAACTTCAGTGGGACACTGGTCTTGACGTGGGGCGGGCTGCGCCTCTTTCGCCCGACTCTGCTCAACGGCGCAATCGATTCTACGGGACGGCTGGCCGTTGCACTATGGATTTTTCTCGCCGTTCAAGCGGGTGCCACGACCATTTCCCTGCCCTTGTTGGTGGGCGAGTTGATCTGGTTCGCGCTTCAAACAGGTGCGATTGTATATGCATTGAAAAAACCAAAGTAAAAGGTGTCCTATGAAAACTGCCGAAGCCGCTCGCGCCGCTGGAATCAAAATATCGACCATCCGCTTCTACGAGCGGCAAGGCATTATCACAGCACAATCTCGTTCCGCTTCGGGCTACCGCGAATTCACGGACGAAGAAGTCCGCCGCTTGAAGTTTATTCGACGCGCTCAGGAACTTGGCTTTTCACTCGCGGAAATTCGCAACTTCATGGCATTCTCCGCTGAACGTAAGACGCTCAATCGCGATGTTCTTCAAGCGGGGAAGGAGAAACTCATCGACTTGGACCGCCGCATCCAGGATTTGACCCGCATGCGCGCCGCGTTGGATGGATTGCTCTCGAACGTCTGTGATATTTCGGAGTCGGTGGAATGCCCCATTATTCGGTCGCTGTCCGATTTTGCGTAGAAGCTCTTTGAACTGATCTTTCCTTTCCCTTGTTTCGGCGCGGACTTGTTTAACCAGACCTGACATGTCTCATCGTGACGCTCACCAACCATCACCCTCGCGCGGATACGAATCCCCGAACGCCAGCCTTCTATTGAGACATGTCAGGTCTTTCTCGGACGTACCCATGTGATGCACCTGTTTTATTGTATACTGACGAAAGTTTACGATATGCGTGGAGGATAATATGGCTAAATCTAAAGTGAAATCTATTCCGCAAGGAGAGATGGACGAAAATAATAAAAAATGGTTTGATGAGTATATAGAACATCGTCATCCCGAAGGATATAATCGGCTCGTAAAAAGATTCTTGCGTTTTAATGAATTCCAAAACAAACCCTTTAATAAATTCTTGTCTGATGATCTTAATAGATATAAAAAAATATTG
This sequence comes from Candidatus Villigracilis sp., assembly GCF_057083605.1. Lineage (NCBI taxonomy): Bacteria > Bacillati > Chloroflexota > Anaerolineae > Anaerolineales > Candidatus Villigracilaceae > Candidatus Villigracilis > Candidatus Villigracilis sp. The sequence continues at coordinate 54,631 of NZ_JBXMTI010000014.1, forward strand.
GAATCTAGTGGGATTAAACAGAGTAATGATTTCCATGCTATTAAGAGCTTCAAGAAATTTCTTGATGAGAAATACCCAATGCTGCTTGGAGAAACATTTCTCTCTAATTTATCGGAATTTATACCTCGTACACAAAAAGGTAAAACAAATGGAACGGTCTTAAGCCTGCCTCAGATAAGTTACATAAGAGAATACAATAAGGGTGATGTTTATGATGAGTATGTGTTTGAAGTGCTTTTTCAGTTAGGTGTTCAAAAAGAATACTTGAAGTTTTGTTTGCCTGTTTATGCTGATTCTGCTAATAAGCTTTTCGTTTTGAGAGGAAAGAAAGAGCCTATAGAATACAATCATAAGATTGAAGCTCTTTTATCTAAGGTGAAAGATGTAAAAAAACTTGAAGACAGAATCAAGAATATTAATCACCAATATTTTGATAAGGTTACAGATTACCTAGGGGATGCAAAAGTTTTTCCTGAAAACCGCAAATTAAACTCGTCCGATGTTTTGGTTAGCCACCAGGCGTATTTCTTTGTTTGTCCCAATTGCGGAGATGAAGTTGAGAACATTGGAGAGAATTGGGTTTTAGCAAAAACGGAATTTGATGATGAATATCGTTTATTTTGCGCTCAATGTAAAGGAGTGCCAAATGGAAATTGAGATTATTGAAAATGTAGTAAGTGAATTGCCGCTATATGTGACACAAGGTCATAGTGCAATTCACGTTCCAAATACTGAAAAGAAAAAAATAATTAGAAAAGCGGTTGGAACAGGAGTAGAAACGAAAACTGAGGAAATAATAAGGCAAGATAGTTTTCAGGAAGGCGGAGTCGATGAAGTATCTGCTGAGATTAAGAGACAAAAGCGCAATCCTAAATTGCGTGAAGAAGCAATAAGAACACATGGCTACAATTGTGTAGTTTGTAATTTCAATTTTGAGGATACATATGGTGATTTGGGGACGGGATATATCGAGGTTCATCATTTAGAGTTGTTGTCTGCAAATAAAAAAGAACATACTTTAACTGCAAACGATGTAACAGTTGTTTGTGCGAATTGTCATCGTGTTTTACATCGAAACGGTAAGGATCTTATGTCAATAGAGAAATTGAAAAAGGTATACAAAGAAAGAAAAGAGAAATCATCTAAATAGTTTTTAGGAGGATTTATGTTGACGCTTGGTGATGAATATGAGCAATTTATTGCGACAATATTGGAAGGTATTAAATCCAGCAGAAGAAAATTATCCTCAATTGGATATGGCAGAAATAATAAAATTCCAGGTGTAAGCGGGGTAAATCATCAAATTGATGTGTCATTCGTGGATTACAGCTTTGATGCTCCAACTTTGTTGTTAATTGAGTGTAAACGATACGATGAACAAAAGAATCCCATTGAGTTGGATAAGGTGAAAGTTTTGAAGGCGACACTTGATGACATAGCTCAAGACTTTGATAAGGCTACAAAATTTAAAGCCATGTTGGTCACAACTGCCAAGATAAGACGTGGAGCAAGCAAATATGCAAATTATTACGGAATAATTATCGAACAGGTACCGCATAACAGGCGTTTTACATTTAAGTATGAGGATATTATTTCGGTTGGGATGGTAATATCGTCAGGGCATATGCCTTTGGGCTTTCAAGCAAAACTTATCAGAAGGTGTGAAAACTGTAGTGAGAAGTTTGAGCAAGTTGGTAAAGAAACGATGTGCCCTACTTGTGAGTCTGTTAACGCCTAAGTTGTCCTCTTGACACATCCCCTTCTCCGTCATAGAATACCGCCCAACAACATACATAAAACGCTGACGAGGACGAGTACACTTCAAAGCGATTACCAGAGAGCCGAGCTGGTGGTTGAGTAGGACGAAGTCCGTATCGAAACCACAATGGTGAAAGCAAGGCAAAAGCGCAGAAGTCGAATGGCCCTCCGAGTTGCAAAGGCAAAAGCAGTCTGATAGTTTGTTAGTCAGATAGTCGAGTAGCCTGAGACGGGAACTGCATCCGTTACCATAGCAGAGTTTCTTAGAAGGATGTTCTACCAAGCGACCACAAGACCATCCGACTAGCAGACTACAAAGTGAAGCTGGCCTCTTTTCCCTGTTGCATCACGACAGGGATTTTTTGTTAAGTGAGGAAGAGCTTTAAGCCTGGGTGGCACCACGGGAGTCCTCTCTCGTCCCTTATGGACGGAGAGGATTCTGTTTTAATCTATATTGTGTCGCTCTGAGGGAGCGTTCGTTGCGACCGAAGAGTCTCGCTCAATGCCGTAGAGATTCTTCGCCGCAAAGCGGCTCAGAATGACACGAACTTAACAAGGAGTCAACCATGCTACTTGAATCAACCCAAGTCCAAACCATCATCCGCGAGGTATCCGCGGACCTTGAAACCCCCGTCAGTTTGTATCTCAAACTGCGCGGCGACGGCGCGTCCTTTTTATTGGAATCCGTCGAAGGCGGCGAACGCATCGCGCGCTATTCGTTTATCGGTGTCCAACCCAGAGCGGAATATATTTTGCGCGATGGTCAGGTTGAAATTAAAGAAAATGGTGAAACGCGAACCATTGAACTCGATGACGCTGACCCGACCCTGTTTTTGCAAAATGAAATGAACCGCTTTCCCGCCGTCCGCTTGCCGAACGCGCCGCGCTTCACGGGTGGGTTGGTGGGCTATCTAGGGTATGAATCTGTCAGATTTTTTGAACCAACTCTCAGGTCCAGCATGAGCCGTGCTGAGCGCAGTCGAAGCATCCCCGATGGAATGTATCTTCTCGCCGATACCATCGTCGCATTTGATCATGCGCGCCGCACCATCTTCCTCATCGCAAATGTTTTGGATGGTGATACACAAGCTGCTGAACAAAAACTTGATTCGATTGCCGAGCGCATTCATCAGCCTTTGCCCGCCGCGCAAAAAATAAATGTCACGCCGTCAAAGGTCAAGGCCAGCCATACGCAGGGAACGTATGAAGATATGGTGCGCACCGCCAAGGAACACATTGCCGCAGGCGACATTTTTCAAGTGGTGCTTTCGCAGCGTTTCAGTCGCGAAACCAACGTCGAGCCTTTCGATGTTTATCGCGCCGTGCGCCGCCTCAACCCTTCGCCGTACATGTTCTTTTTTGATTTCGGACTCGTGGACGATGAGCCGCTTTACATTGTTGGATCGTCGCCCGAGATGTTCGTTCGTTTGGAAGGAAGAACCGCTTCGCTCCGACCGATTGCTGGGACGCGCCCCCGAGGAGCAGATGCCGCCGCTGACGCATCGCTTGCCACAGACCTGCTCGCCGATCCGAAGGAACGCGCGGAACATGTGATGCTGGTTGATTTGGGTCGCAATGACCTCGGGCGCGTGTGCGAATATGGCACGATCAAAGTTTCTGATTTTTTCACAGTTGAAAAATATTCACATGTCATGCACATCGTCTCTCACGTTGAAGGGACTCTGCGTCCCGAACTGACTGCCTTCGACCTGGTCCGCGCTGCCTTCCCCGCAGGCACAGTCAGTGGAGCACCGAAAGTCCGCGCGATGGAGATCATCGCTGAGTTGGAATCTGACGCACGCAACGCTTACGCAGGCATGATCGGCTACTTTGGCTTTGACGGCGCCATGGACACCTGCCTCGCCATCCGCACCATGGTTGGGCGCGGCAACACCGTCAGCGTGCAAGCAGGCGCAGGCATCGTCGCAGATTCGGACCCATCTATGGAGTATCAAGAGACAGTGAATAAAGCGAGCGCGATGTTGCGTGCGATTGATGCGGCAGAATCAAATTCATAAAAACCTCGGTGGTTGAGTAGCCCGAGGCGATAGCCGAGGGCGTATCGAAACCACCAGTTAAAAGAAAAATTCTTGTAACAAAAATATTCTTGGAACTTGTTGGTTTCGATACGGCGGACGAACGCCGCCTACTCAACCAACGAAGTATAGAAGAAATAATAAAAGGAATAACCCATGACAAACCCCAAACCCCGTCTCCTCACCGGTGACCGCCCAACAGGACGCCTGCACCTCGGTCACTATGTCGGCTCGCTGGCTAACCGTGTGCGCTTGCAGCATCAATATGAATCCTTCTTCATCATCGCGGATTTGCACACGCTCACAACCAAGCCTGAGCCGCAGTACATCAAAGAGATTCCGACCTACATCCGCGAGATCGTTTTGGACTATCTCGCAGTGGGCATTGACCCGCAGGTCAGCACGATCTTTGTGCAATCGGCGATCCCGGAAACCTACCAATTGAATCTGCTCTTTGAAATGCTCGTTACTGTTCCGCGCCTCGAACGCATGCCGACCCTCAAAGATATGGCTCGCGACGCCAATATTGACTCGATGCCATTTGGTCTGCTCGGCTATCCCATCCTACAAGCTGTGGATATTCTGCTGCCGCGCGCGCAAGCCGTCCCTGTTGGCAAGGACAATCAATCGCATATCGAACTTGCCCGCGAAATAGCGCGCAAGTTCAATAATCTTTATGACGCTGAAGTGTTCCCCGAACCAGAATCCATTATCGGTGACGTCCCCTTGCTGGTCGGCACAGATGGACAGAACAAAATGTCCAAGTCCCTGAATAATGCCATCTATTTATCCGACGATGTAAAGACTGTCGAAGAAAAAGTCAAAGGCATGTACACCGATCCGAAACGTCTGCGCGCCACTGACCCAGGTACTGTGGAAGGCAATCCCGTCTTCATCTATCACGATGCGTTCAATCCCTCCTACGCCGAAGTGGATGATCTTAAGGAGCGCTATCGCAAGGGACAGGTCGGCGATGTGGAAGTCAAGGAAAAGCTTGCCAAAGCCATCAACACCTTCCTCGAACCATTCCGCGAAAAACGCGCATACTACCTCGCACATCCCACCATCCCGCGCGACGTGCTTGCGGAAGGAATCCGCCGTATGCAGACCGAAGCCAAAGAGACCATGAACCTCGTCCGCGATGTCACTGGCCTATCGTATTCGCTCGATCTGTTTGCTGATGAAGTGGACATCTTTGGAAATGAAGAATGATATGTCGTTGCGAGGAGGGTGCTCTTCCCGACGAAGCAATCTCCTCATAACTGGAGACTGCTTCGGGCAAAGAACAAGAACGCCCTCGCAACGACATTGGAAACGGAGAAACCTATGCTAGCCTTAATCGATAACTACGACTCCTTCACCTACAACCTCGTCCAATACCTTGGCGAACTCGGCGCGGACATTCGTGTCTTTCGCAATGACCAGGTTTCATTGGACGAGTTGATCGCGCTCAAGCCAGACCATCTTGTCATCTCCCCGGGCCCTGGCGAGCCTATCAAAGATGGCGGTGTCTCTCCTGAAGCCATCAAACACTTCACGGGCAAGATTCCTGTGCTCGGCGTCTGCCTCGGACATCAGTGCCTCGGCGCAGTTTACGGCGGCAAAGTGGACCGCGCTCCGCGTCTCATGCACGGTAAGACCTCGCCCGTCACACACAATGGACAGGGTATCTTCAAAGATATTCCAACTCCCTTTGAAGCCATGCGCTATCACTCACTGGTGGTCTATGACCCAATTCCCGCCGAGCTTGAAGTGATTGCCGTTACGCCAGAAGAAGAAATTATGGGCCTCAAACATCGCCAACATCCCACTTATGGTGTGCAATTCCATCCCGAGTCCATTCTGACCGAGCATGGCAAACAACTGCTCAAGAATTTTCTCGATATTAAGATTGCCCCTCCTCCCTCTACGGAACTGTCCATGCTCAAACCGTTCATCGCCAAGACCATCAACCGTACCGATCTGACCGCTGAAGAAGCCGAAGAAGCGATGAACGTCATCATGACAGGTCAAGCCACGCCTGCACAAGTCAGTGCATATCTGGTTTCGCTGCGCATGAAGGGCGAGACCATTCCCGAGATCACAGGTTCTGTCCGCGCCATGCGTGCCAATGCAGTGAAAGTAAAACTTGCGAATCCAGACGAACGCATTTACGACATCGTCGGCACAGGCGGCGATGGCGCTCACACCTTCAACATTTCCACCGCCGCCGCATTCGTCCTCGCGGGTACTGGACGCAAAGTTGCCAAGCACGGCAACCGCGCCGCGTCATCACATTGCGGTTCTGCGGATGTGCTCTCCGCCCTCGGCATCAGCCTCGATCTCACTGCCGAACAGATCGCCCACGCCATCGATACCATCGGTATCGGCTTTATGTTTGCGGCCAAGTTTCATCCCGCCATGAAGTACGCCATCGGTCCGCGCAAGGAAATTGGTCAGCGCACCATCTTCAATGTCCTCGGCCCGCTCACCAACCCTGCGGGCGCGAACATTCAGCTCACGGGTGTCTACGATAGCAAACTCACTGAGCCGCTTGCCAACGTTCTTAAAGAACTTGGTTCTCGCGCCGCAATGATCATCTATGGCGCGGGCGGCACCGACGAGCTCAATACCTGCGGCGTCAATCGCATCAGTCATCTTAAAGATGGCACGGTCAAAACTTATGATCTTGATCCCGCCGAACTCGGCTTCTCTCTCGCCACGATGGAAGATTTGCGCGGCGGCACACCCGATGAATCCGCGGCGATGATGAGAGATATTCTCTCTGGCAAACTAAAAGGCGCTCGCCGCGACTCTGTTCTGCTCAACGCCGCTGGCGCTCTCGCCGCCGAAACTGGCGATTTCAAGTCCGCGCTTGCGGAGGTCATCGCCTCGCTCGATAGCGGCGCAGCCCTCGCTAAACTCAACGCCCTCGTTGAATTTTCCAAATCTGTTTCGCCCTAATCCGCTCATCCGTTTCATAATCCGTTGAAAAATGAATATTCTCGAAAAAATCATTGCTCAAAAGAAACTGGAAATTGCGGCGCTCGACGCTGCCACATTACGCCGCGCCGCGGAGCAGAGTCCTGCGCCTCGAGATTTTCTCGCCGCAATCAACCGCCGCCGCTTCGCCCCCCGCCCGAGCCTGATCGCTGAACTAAAGAGAGCCTCTCCCTCCAAAGGGATTCTCGCCCCCCACCTTGACCTCTTTCAAGTAGCCGACATCTACACCCAAAACGGCGCCGCCGCGATTTCAGTGTTGACCGACGAAAAGTTTTTTCAAGGAAAACTCGAAACTCTTCATGCCTTAAGTACCGATTCCCGAATCCCGATTCCCCTCCTTCGCAAAGATTTCACCATAGACGAAGTCCAACTCTACGAAGCCCGAGCCAACGGCGCTGACGCTATCCTCCTCATCGCCGCTGCGCTCACCGACGATAACCACTTCGCAGACCTGCATGCCTGTGCCCTGAGTTTAGGATTGACAGTTTTGGTCGAAGTCCATGACGAAGCCGAAACCGAACGAGCGTTGAAGTTGAAAGATGTGAAGTTGATCGGAATTAACAACCGCAACCTTGCCACCTTCGAAGTCTCCCTCGCAACCACAGAACGCATCCGCCCAATGATCTCCTCTGATATTGCCGTTGTTGCTGAGTCAGGTATTTTCACCGCCGCTGATGTAGAGCGATTAGCCAACATAAATATTGACGCCATTCTAGTAGGGGAGGCGTTGGTCATTTCAGATGATATTCCTGCGAAAGTGCGGGAGTTATCTGGAATGTGATATGTCGTTGCGAGGGCGCTCTTGTTTTTGCCCGAAGCAATCTCCAGTTAATCAGGAAAATCTTATTGAGTAGTATTTGCCAAATAGTAGGAGATTGCTTCGTCGGGAAGTACACCCTCCTCGCAACGACATGAATAGGTAGAGTATGACAATTATAAAAATCTGCGGGATCAAAACATTGAAAGACGCCCTCGCCGCCATTGACGCAGGCGCGGATTATTTGGGATTCAATTTTTATCCCAAGAGCGTGCGGTTTGTTGAAAAAGAAACTTGCGCAGGAATAACGTCCGTTTTGAAACGCGAACATCCGCAAATAAAACTTGTTGGTGTGTTTGTGAATTCATCAGTGGATGAAGTGAAGAATATTCTGGAAACCTGTTCACTGCATTTGGCTCAACTCCACGGCGATGAAACGCCAGAGATGGTAAACGCTCTCAATGGAAAAGCCTTCAAAGCCATTCGATTACACTTGCATCGCACTGCGTTCGTTGCAGTGCAGGTGTCCGCTCAATTCGTTGAGACGTCCGTTCATCCGTTCTTATCCGTTGGCAGCCCCGCGTTGTTGGTGGATGCCGCCGTCAAAGGTGTCTACGGCGGAAGCGGTGTCACTGCAGATTGGTCAGCGGCGGCGGAACTTGCAAAAAAATATCCGCTGTTGCTGGCAGGTGGATTAACTCCAGAGAATGTCGGAGCGGCTATAGGGCAGGTCAAACCCTGGGGCGTGGACGTTGCCTCTGGTGTGGAATCAACTGCGGGTGAGAAAGATGCGGGTAAGATGTCCGTTTTTGTAAAGGAAGTAAAGAGATTGGAGACTAGTGATTAGTCGCAGTCTCCAATCTCCAATTCTCTAATTATCGAGGCACTATGACAACTTTATTACCTCCCAAATTTGGCCCATACGGTGGACAATTTGTCCCTGAAACTTTAATGCCCGCGTTGATCGAGCTGGAGCAGGCGTTCGTGGACGCGCAAAAAGACCCAGCCTTCAGGCGCGAGTTCGAAGGCTTGCTGGCGTCGTTCGTGGGCAGGCCCACGCCGTTGACCTATGCAAAAAGATTATCGGAACAATTGGGCGGGGCGCAAATTTATTTGAAGCGCGAAGATCTGGCGCACACAGGCGCGCATAAGATCAACAACGCATTGGGACAGGCCTTGCTCGTGAAGCGCATGGGGAAGAAGCGAATTGTTGCTGAGACGGGCGCGGGTCAACATGGGGTCGCGTCGGCAACCGTTGCGGCGTTGTTGGGACTTGATTGTGTGGTGTATATGGGCGTAGTGGACATTGCGCGACAGGAGCCGAATGTATTCCGCATGAAGTTGCTCGGCGCAGAAGTGCGCCCCGTGACCTCAGGCACGCAAACATTGAAGGACGCCATCAACGAAGCTATTCGTGATTGGGTGACGAACGTGGGCGATACACATTATTTGCTCGGCTCAGCGTTGGGGCCACATCCGTACCCGACCATCGTGCGCGAGTTTCAATCGGTGATCGGGATTGAAGCACGTGAGCAGATGTTGCGCGATGTGGGACGTTTGCCCGACACGGTCATTGCTTGTGTGGGTGGCGGGTCAAATGCCATCGGCGTCTTCAGCGGATTTGTGGACGATGAGCATGTTGAGTTGATCGGCGTGGAAGCGGGCGGCAGCGGAATCGCTTCAGGTAAACACGCCGCAAGATTTGGCGATGCAACCAAGGCACGCGTGGGCGTGATTCATGGAACGCGAACTTATGTATTGCAAGATGACGATGGACAAATTGCAGAGACTCATTCTGTTTCAGCGGGATTGGATTATGCGGCAGTTGGCCCCGAACACGCCATGATGCGAGATAGCGAGCGGGCATTTTACACATCCGCAACAGATGTGGAAGCGTTGAGCGCATTTCAAACTTTATGTCACACCGAGGGGATCATCCCTGCGCTGGAGTCATCTCATGCCGTGGCGGAGGTCATCAAGCGCGCTCCAAAGATGAGGAAGAATCAGGTGATTCTTGTTAATTTATCTGGAAGAGGGGATAAGGATTTGAATACGGTAATAAAAGAGATTGGAGATTAGAGAATTAGGGATTAGTAAATGCCTCGGTGGTTGAGTAGTCCCGCATGGTTTCGCGGGACGTATCGAAACCACCAGTGTTATGAATACTTTTTATTTTAAGTTTACTTGTTATGTGTTGGTTTCGATACGGGCGAGAAGAGCGCTCGCCCTACTCAACCAACGGAGTATGTAGGAACAGGAATTATTATGAACAGAATCGAAAACGCTTTCAAAAATAAACCAATCTTCATGCCCTATTTCCCTTTGGGCTATCCCAACTTGGAAACATCCATTGACGTTATCGAAGCCCTCGCAAAAAACGGCGCGGACTTGATCGAAGTAGGGCTGTCCTTCTCCGACCCACTAGCAGATGGGCCTGTGATTCAAAAGGCGACACAGATCGCATTGGAACAGGGAATCACAGTTAAGAAATCACTCGCGGCTGTTGCGGAGTTGCGCAAGCGCGGCGTAACCATTCCTCTGATTCTGATGGGTTACTACAATCCAATGCTAGCTTATGGACTGGAGAAGTTCATCCACGATGCGCGCGAAGCAGGTGCGGATGGATTTATCATCCCTGATCTTCCACTGGAAGAATCGGAGGAGTTTCAATCTATATTGAACGACGCTTCGACTGCGAGCGAGACGAACACTCGCTCTCCGCTCAGCGCGATGCCATTGATTCAAATGCTTGCGCCTACATCGCCAAACGAACGCATGGAAGCGATTGCAAGAAATGCAAAGGGATTTATTTATCTTGTTTCTGTTACAGGTGTGACGGGTGCGCGCATTGCCATTTCAGAGGGACTCGGTGAGTTGATTTCTCGCGTTCGCGAGCACACCTCCGCGCCTGTGTGCGTGGGATTTGGCATTGGCACGCCTGAGCAAGCCAAACAAGTCGGTGCGCTAGCGGATGGAGTCATTGTTGGTTCGGCGTGTGTGAAGACGATTGGGGGGAGTGAAAATCCAGTTGAGGCGGCGAGGGAGTTTGCGAGGAGTTTTCGAGATGCTTTAACATGAATCGGCGGGATAAATCCCTGCCTCAGTTCGTGGAAGTCCGCTCAGGCGGACTATGTCCGCAAGCCCGAAGGGCTTCCATGTATTGAGCAAGCGGCTTTAGCCTGCGGCGGTTCGGCGTGTGTGAGGGCGATTGGGGAGAGTGAACAGCCTATTGAGGCGGCAAGGGAGTTTGCAAAGAGTTTTAGGGAGGCGTTGAAGAGATAAACAGAAAGCTTATTGAAAGACCTGAAGCGGTTGGGAATGTTAATCGCAAATGCTAGCAAAAAAATTACACAAAACTGGCTTAATAATATTCCCATATAAAATGTCTTGAATAAAAGCATCCCCTAAGCTAGTTAGAATAAAGATAGACAAACTTATAGCAATTCCAACTAAAAGATAATTTTTGTTTCTCTCATTGTATTCCTTCGCGTATAGCTTTATTAGCTCTGTTTTTATCCCGAGGGAAATTTCTTTTTCCATCTTTGATTTAATTTGCAAAGCTTTATATTGATCTTGGATGATTTGATGTTCCGACCTCAGATGAGAGAACAGACGATCTGGTTCAATAATCTGAATCGCGGCTATTTGCACAATATTCAACAGAATAAACCTGAAACCAATAATCAATATGATTATGGCTGGTATATTCCATAAAAATATCGAATTGTTGACATCAAATCCCATTAGGATAGTAAGCCGAATCGGCATGTAACCAATAAAAAGAAGAAATGAGATCGTACCAATAATGTCGATTGCTTTCGAAAAGAATAATTTTGGATTATAGGCAATTAATAACACGCAGCCAAAGAAAAACGAATAAGCTAAATAACTGGCGGAAACAAAGTATTTATGACTTCCGAAAATTTCCCCGTCAAATATTTGTACTAGGGCTTGTAATAAGAAGATCAATAAAAGGAGGATTGTCCTTCTTTGATCTCTTTTCCATAACCACCTATCGATTTTTTCTTTCTCTTTTGGTGGTTTGGAATAACTAATCACTAAGGTGATTCCCACAAAAAGCATGCTAAGTAGGTTTATTGATGAAACAATCGACGGTGTGGTTAAACCTTGAGTTTTGATTTCTTGATATAGAATGAATAATTGCAGGTAAACAATGTACCAAACTGGAAAAGCTGCCAAGTAAGAAATAGTTCTGGTTCTTTTCTCTGTTTGAGCAATGTTTTGACGTTTGGCTAAAAACGCTTTAATTTCCTTTTGGAGCGTCTTTGATTGTTTTACGTCCATTTTGTTTTTCTCGCAAAAATCCGTTTTATTGGTTCACTTTTGTAAGTACATATTATTATTTGTTCTCTCCGCAATCTCAACCGTTTGATCAGACTCAAAATTGGATGTGAACCACCGATAGGCTTGTTCTCGGTCTGGACCGCCTTTGTTTACCCACCTTCATTCAATGTCGTCAAACTTGCTCTGATATTCTTCATTTTCATCCAATGATATCATGGAGCTCTTTTTCTTCGATGAGCTCTGTGACATGCTCTCCCTCCAGTTTTTCGAGATGCTTCATCAAATTGATCTTTAGGCGTTTGATCTCATCCTGCAACTGTTCAAACGTCACAGGGCGAATGTCAGGATCGAAGTGGATTTCAGGAAAGTTGCGTTGAAAGATATTCTTGACCAGCAGGATTTGATAAACTGTCCGCCCGCTTTCCATTTTGCCAACATCTTTCAAAACGCCTGTGTAGATCAACTTGTCGTCAATATATAAACCAACATAGCCTCCAGGTTTCATGTAAATCTCCTTGATATCTTCAGAGGCATTCTATCATGGTCACCATACCGTTTTGGATGCGTGGACAGAGGTAGCCAAAAGCCTATAGAAACCGTAAACAGCTTGCAGCCGGGTCTCGAAGCGCGTTGAATTTAATCCAAAAGTTTAACGGCTAAATGTTCCCATCAATTCAGCATTGGCAAGGACATGTCCTTCCATCGCTGCCAGCAAATCTTTTTTATTGGCACTGCTGGATAGATCAAGCATCGCATCCAGCGCGTACAACTTGAAGAAATAACGGTGTGTGCCAGAAGGCGGGCAGGGGCCATGATAACCAGAACTGCCTGCGGAAGTTTTTCCTTGCAGGCTGCCGTCGCTGAGTTTGGCATCGGTGGGTGCGCCCTCTTTCAGGTCACGGGTTGAGGCGGGGATGTTGAAGATGATCCAATGTACCCATGTTCCCGATGGGGCGTCAGGATCATCCATAATGAGGGCAAAACTTTTTGTTGCGGCGGGTGGCTTTGTCCACATCAGCGCGGGGGAAACATCGCGGCCATTGCAGGAGAAATCGGAAGGGATCGCTGCGCCGTTTACGAAGGCGGGGCTTGTGAGCTTGAATGACATGGAGACCTCCTCGGTTTGAATATTTGTGGATTGTAATTCAGTTGGAGGAATATCTTGTGTGGGTTGTGAAGTACATGCGGCAACGCTCATTACCAGACCGATGAATAGGATTTTTTTCATGGTGTACCTCTTGGAGAGTGTTTTAATACTCAATTTTCGATACGGGTTTGTAGGGACATAGAGAAACGATTGATAGTCAAAATTATGAATCGACTCGCTGTGTCTCTACTTTTAGGACACTTAATTACAAATCTTCTCGCGTCACTCCTGAAAACTCAATTTTAGACACGGGTTTGTAGGGACACAGCAAAACGACTGATGGTCAAAATTACGAATCGACTCGCTGTGTCCCTACTTTCGAACACTTAATACAAATCTTCTCGCGTCACTCCTGAAAATTGTAAAATAAAATCTGAGCCATAGGCTTTGCTTGGGGTTTGAAATCCAGGTTTGTACTCGGAAGATAAAATGCATTTCATAATTTCAACAGAGGTAAGTGCGGTCAGGTGATAGGCTTCGGGTGTTCGCAATTTGGCGCGGACTTTTTGTTTGCCGTCGCTTACTTCGGCGATCATCAAACTGAACCCGTTTTCGTTTTTATCTTTTGAAGGGCCCGATGGCAGGAATACTCCAATCAACCATTTTATAAAATCTTTTGCTGCGCGTGTATATAACAACGGGCCGATGTAACGGGTCAAGTACATCACGTTGACCATCGCATTTGGAAAACCCATATACACTGTGACGTTTGGAATACCTGTGCTGTGATAAGCCGTGCTCACATCACCCCAGCCTACTGAAACGACGCGGGTTGCGCCGCGTCCAAAATCCACACGCTTGGCATCCCAAACATTCGGCACGCGGATAAATTTTCCATCACGACGAATGCGTCCCTGCCTGTGCATGTTTTCAATTCCAGAACGCGCCGTACCGCGTGAGACTCCACTGCCAATACTTTTGATGTAAAGATTTAGTTCTGTTGCCTCAGGCAATTTACTGGCAGCATACGCAACCAAACAATCCGATGGCACAACGTCAAAACCAGCGCCGGGCAATAATATGATGCCTGCGCGTTTTGCTTCATCATCCATTGCGGCCAGTGCTTCAAAGCCTTCGATCTCGCCGCTGATATCCACGTAATGTTTTTTGTTGCGAATGCAGGCCTCAGCCATTTGACGAAAGGTCAACACGAACGGTCCCGCACAATGCAAAACCGCATCGACTTCCTGCAAAGCAGAATCCAATGCGGCTGTGTTATCCAATATGAAAGCGCGATATTCCAAATGATATTTTTCGGCTTGCGCGCGCAATCGCTTTTCATCACGCCCCGCAAGGTTGAGTTGCAATCCCTCTTTTATTGCCTGTTCAACAATCAACTCCCCCGTGTATCCGTACGAACCATAAACCAGAATTTTTTTCATAACCGCTCTGTCCACGAAGCGTGCGCATACTTTTTCTGGACAAGCTCGTCGGCTCTTTCGGATTCAGATTGAGATAGCTCCCCACGCTCAAACTGGATTCCCAACTCCGCCTCAAAGCCTCGGACGAAAGCCTGAGCGGCTGTTTCCCAGGCCGTTCCCACACCCAAAACGGATTCGACACTTGTGTTGAGTGCTGTCGAAACAGTCGTGGCGTGCGCCAGCAGTCTTTCTGCAGCATGTTTGCGTGACGCTTCATCTTTAAATATAAGTACCTCGCATATGCGAGTCAAGTCACCTGTCAGCGGAAGTGACCCATGCTGCAACACGCCTTCCTTCTTGCGAGCCTGCGCCGAGCCGATCAGCTTTTTTCCATTGACAGTGATCTCATATGTGGATGGCACTTCAAAGCAAACAGGGTTTAGATTCTGCGAAGCAGGTGTGGCCGCATGTTCCTTGATTTCAACAGGGACACTCAGCGCGCGCACCGCATGTAACAAAGCCTGAGCTAATCGATTATAGGATTCAAGCACGCCGCCTGCGAGTACAGGTTCTTCCGCACTGCCTGTAACAGAGTAAGTCAATTCGTCAGTATGCAGGATCGCTCGTCCCCCCGTGAGGCGACGCACCACTTCCCATCCATGAGATTTGAGTCTCTCAACATCCACCTCCTTGAAGGATTGCGCATGTCCCAATGATAGGCAGGGAGGATCCCATGAATAAAGTCGTAAAGTAGGTTGCGATTCACCGCGATGAATATGTTCGAGAATAGATTCATCCACAGCCATATTCCATGCGCCGTTGGATGGGGGAGTGTAAAGGAGTCTCCAGATTGTCATGGGAGTATTTTACTCCGAGACGCAGACCTCCGAGTTCTTTAAGAACTCGGAGG